>JAYZFO010000041.1:0-58838 GCA_036336685.1 Pseudomonadota bacterium | reverse complement strand
GAGCTCTTGAAGTAATCAAAAAACCCCAAAACACACCCTCAACGCCGGAGGGCAGAGCTGAATTCAAGCCACAACTGATAGACGGTTCTTTTGATAAGACTACCCAGATTCTAGAGGACGGCATCGGTCAAGCAACGAAATCTGCTATAAGTCTACCTTTTTATGGAAAAATAGCCGCGGGCACACCGATAGAAGCCCTGAGGGACAATTCACGGACGATAGAAGTACCCACTCAATTGCTCGGCCGGGGGGAGCATTACGCTTTGGAAATAGAGGGAGATTCTATGATTGAGGCAGGTATTTTAGCAGGTGATGTGGTCTTGATTAAACGGACTGATACCGCCGAAAATGGCGAAATTGTGGTCGCACTAGTCGACGGTCATGAAGCAACGCTCAAGAGACTGCGGCGTCGGGGTGCGTCCGTAGCCTTGGAACCCGCCAATAAATCACACGAAACAAGAATATTCGGACCAGATCAAGTGCGTGTACAGGGAAAATTGGTAGGTCTCGTTCGTAATTACTGACTTTCCATACCCTACCTCCGCGCACCAGAAAATTTATACTTTTCAAGATGTCTTCCGATAACCAAATGTTCCAAGCCACGTGCTAGTTTAAAGGACTCCATAAGGTTAACGTACGCGTTAATTTATGTTTAACCCTACGGTTATCTGCTTACTACTGGAATGATAAGGTCCATAGAAACTTTACCGACCCAAGTCCAAAGTCAACGGTTTTAATTATAGAGATCTAAGGATAATGAGCATAATTACTCGATTTGCTCCCTCACCAACTGGTTATCTGCATATCGGCGGTGCGAGAACTGCTCTCTTCAACTGGTTATATGCACGCCATACGGGGGGAAAATACCTCTTACGCATAGAAGATACAGATCAGAAACGCTCTACTCCAGAAGCGATTGATGCTATTTTGGATGGATTAGACTGGCTAAACTTAACACCCGACGAAGAACCAATATATCAATCCGCCCGTCGGAAACGGCATGCTGATGTTGTAAAAATCCTTTTGGATAATGGAAATGCCTACCCCTGCTATTGTACGCCAGAAGAACTAAAAACTATGCGTGAAAAGGCCATGACTCAAAAAAAACCGGTCCGTTATGACGGGACATGGCGGGATAAAGACCCAACCGAAGCACCACCCGACATTGAACCAGTTATAAGGTTTCGTGCATCGATTTCGGGCGAGACGACAATTGAAGATGCGGTTCAGGGTAAAATTACAATCGCAAATCAAGAACTCGATGATTTAATAATGTTACGTGCAGATGGTTCCCCCACATATATGCTTTCTGCAGTAGTCGATGACCACGATATGGAAATTAGTCACGTTATTCGAGGAGACGATCATTTGACAAACGCCTTTCGTCAAACTCAAATATTTATGGCGCTCGGTTGGAGCATCCCGAAATACGCTCACATACCTCTAATACACGGGTCAGACGGCGCTAAAATGTCAAAAAGAGATGGTGCGCTGGGTATCGATGCGTATAGAGAAAAAGGTTATTTACCGTCCGCTCTCCTCAATTATCTCTCGCGTCTTGGCTGGAGCCACGGAGACGATGAAATTTTTTCACTTATTGACGCAATAAAGTGGTTCGAACTTGAGGACATAAATAAAAGTGCGGCACGCTTCGATTTTAGTAAGCTTTCCAATCTAAATGGAAAGTATATTGCTGGAGCGAAAATCGAAACATTAACTCAACTGATACGCCCCTTATTGGAGGAAAGACTTACCAACCCTCTAAATGGTAAAATTCTCAAACGACTTGAGGCGGGTCTACATTCCCTCAAAGTGCGGGCTAATACTATCCAAGAACTCGCCGATATGTCCCTTTTTTACTGCGCTGAAAGACCAATCGACTATGACAGTAGTGCCTTAAAATTGTTGACACCAAAGGCCCAACAGACCCTTGCACAACTAAATCTAACGCTTAGAAATTTAACACCTTGGAAAGAGGAAACTATCGAAGTTGCAATTAAGAAGCACGCAATTGAGCATGAGGAAAGACTGAAAGATATAGCACAACCACTTCGCGCCGCCTTGACTGGAACCAACGTTTCGCCGGGAATATTTGAAGTAGCGGCAAACCTCGGTCAAAAGGAGACTTTGGGCCGGATAAACGACGTATCGAAAGGCAGTAATGCCTTATGATCTTGGAAATTTGATTATAGGTAACAAAACCGTTATTTTCCGCGCAATGATTTGCTTGGAGATTTTCCAGCGATAATTCATCCGAACTTATACTAAAGGGACATAATATGAGTCAGGACGCTGCCCAAAACGCCCCCAAAGACAGCGTGACACTTATCGATCACTCAACGGGAAAAAAACTAGAGATGCCTTTGTTAGAAGGCACCGTAGGCCCAAAAGTGATCGACATCCGAAAGCTTTATACCGAGTTAGACTATTTTACATTTGACCCCGGTTTTATGGCGACTGGAAGCTGTGATTCAAAAATTACATATATTGACGGTGATAAAGGAATACTCCTCTATCGAGGATATAGAATCGAAGACCTCGCAACAAATTGCGATTTTTCTGAAGTAAGCTACTTACTTCTTAAAGGTGAGCTCCCCAAGCCATCCGAAAAAGAAAAATTTGTACATGACATTAGCCACCACACGATGGTGCATGAACAACTACACAAATTTTATGATGGGTTCCGACGTGATGCGCATCCAATGGCAATTATGTGCGGGGTAGTAGGAGGTCTAGCCGCCTTTTATCACGATTCGACGGATATATCAGATCCACATCAAAGGATGATTGCCACCTATCGTCTAATAGCAAAGATGCCTACGATTGCTGCGTGGGCCTTTAAATATGCGTTGGGGCAACCATTTATGTACCCTCGAAACGATTTATCTTACGCAGCAGATTTTCTGCACATGATGTTTGCAACCCCTTGCGAGGAATACAAAGTCAACCCCACTGTTGCCCATGCAATGGACCGCATTCTCACACTTCACGCGGATCACGAACAGAATGCGTCAACATCCACCGTCCGGCTCGCGGGATCTTCTGGAGCAAACCCGTTTGCTTGTATTGCCGCTGGGATCGCTAGTTTATGGGGCCCTGCCCACGGTGGAGCTAACGAAGCTGTTTTGAAGATGCTTAATGAAATAGGCGATAGGAAGAATATCCCCGAATATGTAAAGAGGGCCAAAGATAAGAACGATCCCTTTAGACTAATGGGCTTTGGACACCGCGTTTATAAAAATTTTGACCCTCGAGCCACGCTGATGAGAGACACATGCCACGAAGTACTGCAAGAGCTTGGAATAAAAAATGAACCTCTCTTAGAATTAGCGATGGAGTTGGAAAAAATAGCGCTAGAAGACGATTACTTCGTTGAACGCAAGCTTTATCCAAATGTTGATTTTTACTCTGGGATTATTTTTCGGGCGATTGGTATCCCAGAAACTATGTTCACTGTACTCTTTGCAGTGGCGCGGACTGTTGGTTGGGTTGCGCAATGGAACGAGATGATAGAGGACCCTAGTCAGAAAATTGGTCGTCCAAGACAGCTCTACATAGGCAAAACAGAAAGGGGGTTTACCCCGCTAGAAAAACGATAAACGTAGATAGTAACGGCTCTTACCTTTTTATCAATCTCGCTCTATTAACTCTATCTTATAGCCATCCGGGTCCTCAATAAACGCTATCACCGTCGTGCTATGCTTCATTGGCCCAGGAGGCCGAGGGATGCTGACACCATCTTCTTTCATTTTCTCACATGCACGATATATATCTGGAACGGCAACCGCGAGATGCCCAAATCCCGAACCATGAGTATAAGATTCTATTTGGTCCCAATTGTAAGTTAGCTCAAGGACAGTATTACTACTTTCTTCGCCGTATCCCATAAACACATTTGTAAATTTCCCCGCAGGAAAATCTTTCTTCCGTAACACAACCATCCCAAGATGTTTTGAATAAAATTCGATTGAGTTATCTAGATCTTTTACCCTGATCATAGTGTGCAATAATCGATAATTAGACATTTCCTTCCTCATTTTGCTCACGTTCCTACGTCTCACGATCCTTTTTATCATCCAACAATGACATGATCACAGATGCTGCTGTACTGCTAGGGCAGCCGCCATCGGACTGCAACATCTGTAAAGCCTGGGAAGCACCAGCCAACTGCCTGTCTCGAAGCGCGGGTTCCCTAACAAGTTCTAGAAGCGAATTTGCGATTTGATCAGGCCGGCAACGCGCCTGTATAAACTCTGGTATTACTTCTCTCTCCAATAAAATGTTTAGAAGGTTAGCATAACGCTGATTTAAGCCGTGCAAAATTCGAAATATTGCCACAGTCAAGCCATTCAATCTATATGCTATTATATGAGGCACCTCCGCTATCGCCAGTTCAAGAGAAACTGTACCCGAAGCCGCCAAAGCAACATTAGACGCAGCCATAGCATCAAACTTTTCCTTTAATGTATCTGTAACAATTGCCCGACCGGGCCAACTCGCCGCCAAAACGTCTACATGTGCCCTGAGATATGAGACAGTTGGAAACACAAAAATGGTTTGAGGATAATCTTCTAACAAGATTCTAGAAACCGAACGAAACACCTTACCTAACCGTTTCACTTCGCTTGTCCTGCTACCACTAAGCACACAAACAATCAGCGCCTCCGGTTGGATTTTATTTCGCTCCCTAAACACCGTGCCATCACCCTTATTAGCCTCTCCCTCTATGACGGGGTGCCCAACGAAAGTCGATGACAGACCATATTTCCGAAAAAAGGGTGGTTCAAATGGTAGAAGGGTCATGAGATGATCTAGTTCTGCCGCAAATTTTTTCGCCCTTCCAGGCCTCCACGCCCAAACGGACGGTGCTACATAGTGTACAAGCTTGATCCCAGTTCCTCTAAGCCCTTTCCAAACGTCGTAACAAAACCCAGGCGCATCGATAGTTACAACAACATCCGGTTTGTCTGCTTGGATCGAACGTATTGTCTGGCGTAACCGCCTCTTAATGAGTGGAATTCGTGGCAAAATCTCAACTAATCCCATTACCGATATATCAGAAATTGGAAATAGACTAACGAAGCCTTCGGCTTCCATACACTCACCACCAATCCCGTTTATCCTTAGACTACCCCCAGTTTCCTGTTTCAAAGCAGATATTAATTTTGCGCCAAGCAAATCACCCGACGGTTCTCCAGCAATAAACCATACAAAAGGAGGGTTTGCTTTTTTAACCATGATGTCCCTAACTCACGCTTCAAGTGGAAGACCATATATAAACATCTCAGAGAGATCAGCAGCTTCGATCATGGCGTCTCGTTCGACCAATAGTGCGCGCCCCTCCTCCACAGCGATTCCGCGCAGCCCCGCTTTGGACGCAGCGTTAACCGTAAGAATTCCGACCGCGGGCAAATCGACGCTCATGCTCTGATTTGGTTTAGCCGCTTTCACAAGCACCCCGCTATTGATCCCGTGCTGCTTTAATTCCCCACATCTTTTAATCAAACTATCTGTGCCCTCGGCTGCTTCGACCCCCAAAACCGATCCATTCTGAATAACAACGGCTTGACCAATATCAAAACGTCCAAGTTCACGAATAATGCGTCGACCCCGTTCAATATCGAGCATATCATTTTCATCCGGTGCGACTTTTCCATAAACACCGGCCGAGGCTAATATTTCACCTAGAATAGTTTCAGGTGCTACAATATCAAAACCCTCCTTTTCCTCTAATTCTCGCACCACCGCTGAAAGAATATTGTCGTCCCCAAGTATCCTAGTCCCCACTTTAGCAAGAAATTTAGCTGAGCGGCGGTCCCGCATCAGTTCAATAATGCTAGGCCGTGGAATGCCACCCACAAATACTAATTCGTCTACCCCTGCACTACGAGCATCATCCAGAGCGGCACCCAAATTTGACATACGGATCCACGTAAAAGACGTGCCCGCTAGAAATCTTGGATCAGCACTACCCTCAAACGCCAATACGTGATAATCGCGTCCAGCTTTGCGACAAGCAGAGATTATCTGTCCGGGAAGCGCCCCCGCACCAGCAATAATCCCAAGTTTAGCCACCTTGCTCTACTTTTGGTTGACATATTGCGCGGCTTGAATCGGAGCGGATAAAATTAACAACCTCAGAAACCGCTTCATGATCTGTAAAACTTTCCAAGACATCTGCGAGGCGCTCAGCCATCGTTCCCTCTTCAGCGAACATAAGCCTATATGCCTTCCTAAGCGCCGAAATATCTGCTCGAGAGAATCCGCGCCTTTTCAGCCCAATTATATTTAAACCGCTAAGTCGTGCTCGGTCACCCATAACCGACCCGTAAGGAATAACATCATTTTCCACACCAGACATTCCACCTACCATTGCATGTCGCCCCACACGACAGTGTTGATGAATTGCTGCCAACCCACCAATAATCGCAAAATCTTCGATCGTTACGTGCCCCGCTAGGGTAGCATTATTTGCCATCACAACATGATTTCCAACTTGGCAGTCATGAGCAATATGCGCACCAACCATAAAGAGGCAATTATTACCTATCGCGGTCACCATCCCCCCTCCCCTAGTTCCAGGATTTACCGTCACTTGTTCCCGAAATATATTGTTAGCACCTATTTCAAGGGTAGAAGCCTCCCCTTCATATTTCATATCTTGTGGTTGGAGCCCTATTGTTGAAAAAGGAAACATATGACAGTTAGGTCCTATTTCTGTCCTTCCGTCGACCACAACATGGGAAATCAGAACACAGCCATCTCCCAAACGAACTTCAGGCCCAATGGTGCAAAAAGGACCGACGGAAACATTCTCTCCAAGTTCTGCAGAAGGATCAACGATAGAGGTTGGATGCAATTTTTCCATCCGCCAATCAGCTATCAAGTATCATTGCTGCATAGGTAGCTTCGGCCACCAAGGTGTCATCAACAATCGCACGTCCTGCAAACTTCCAAACATTCCCCCTGCTTCTTTGTTTTTTTACTTCGACCGATAATTGATCACCTGGCTCTACAGGCTTCCTAAATCTAGCTCCATCTACGGACATGAAATAAACGAGTTTTCCCTCTGCGTCTGTGCCCAGTGTGTGCACAACGAGCACAGCTGCGGTTTGAGCCATAGCCTCAATGATTAAGACCCCTGGCATGACTGGATGGTTAGGAAAATGGCCTTGAAAATAATTTTCGTTGATCGTCACATTTTTGATTCCAGTAGCCCCTACGTTAGGAACTAAATCTACGATACGATCAATCATGAGGAATGGATGCCGATGCGGAATCATTTCCATTATCCGATTGATATCGATTTGATCGACTTTCATACCAACCTCAAGATTAACTCGGTTACCGTTTACTTTTAGTAGCTAGACCGGCGAGCATTAACGACTGCCTATGCCATTGCCGCACAGGAACAGCTGGGATCCCAGCTACTGTCGTCCCTGATTCAACGTCCTTCATAACCCCCGAACGCCCTGCAACTTTTGCGCCTTCTCCAACATACAAATGACCAGAAATTCCCGCCTGACCACCAATTTGAACCATGTCCCCAATAACTGTGCTACCCGCTATCCCAGCTTGGGCCACTATAACACACATTCGACCAATCTGAACGTTGTGCCCGATCTGAACAAGATTATCAATCCTAGTTCCTTCCCCAACAACGGTGTCCGGACCCGCCCCACGATCAATTGTTGTGTTAGCCCCCACCTCCACGTTGTCACCAATTATCACTCTCCCCAATTGTGGGACGCTAACAGGACCGGCTACAGATGGTGCAAACCCAAACCCTGCCTCACCAAGTCGTGCACCAGAATAAATAGATACATTGTTACCTATAAGACTATAACGAATTGTTACCGAAGGCCCGATCTTACAATTTTTGCCAATTGTAACTGCGTCTCCAATATAAACATTAGGCCCAATAATAGTGTTATCACCAATGGTTACATTGGGCGCAATAACTGTGCCTTCGCTGATTACAGACCCTTTACCTAATAACACAGAATTATGAACACGATCATCTGAATCCACAGGATAATACGACTTATCCCAGTCTGGATGAAATGCGGTCGCAACACGAGCGTACGATAAATAAGGTTGATTACTACCTAAAACTTCCATATTAGATGGGGACCCAATCGACAACGCTCGATCAACAATACAACACCCAGCACCAGTATTTTCGTATTCACGAAGATACAATTTATTATCGAGAAAACTCACATCAGATGACTGGGCGCTGCCTAGCGGTGCAACGTTAGTATATATTCTTTTGTCATTTTCTCGCCGCACAATTTGCGCTTCTGCTACAAGCGCTATTTCTTCTATCGTAAGGCTGACGCTAGTGGGAAAAAATCTCAAATCAGGCGCCATATTTACTTAGTTCCTTTTTTCGAACCTTTACCCGCCTTTTCAAAAACAATTTTGACGGTCGGTAAACGCTTATTCAAAAGAGTTATGATTTCGTTGGTAACATCAAGGGACCTATGTGAAAGAAAAACAAACCTTTTTTCCATTAGAACCGAAAGTTTTCGTTTTTTAGCCACCTCTTTAGCAACAACAATTAAATTTTTTAAAATTTCGTTTTTAGTCCCTGCGATAACACGATCTAACTCACTCTTACGGAGCCTCACACTCTTTTGTACCTTGCGAGCTTCCGCACTAAATAACCGCCTTTTCTTTGCAAAGGCCTCTGGTGCAAGAAGCACCCGGTTTCGTGATAACTCCTGTTCAGCTTGTCTCAATTTACGTTCCTGATCGCTTACCTGTTTTTGAAATTCTTTACGGAGCTTATTTAGCTCTGGTCTTATCCTCTTCGATGCCAACGATTCCGTGAGAATCCTCTGAACATCTAAAACTCCCAAAAGCTGAGTTGGGGTTTCTTTTGCTCGAACATCTACTATTTCAAAGACGCAGCAACAGCTGATTACTAATACGCCGGCAACCGCGCAGTGTAATAGCTTACCGATAGTGCTCTTCATCCTCATAATCAAAATTGGGCACCAAGGCTAAATCTAAATGTTTGGGTTTTGTCAAAGCTTTCTTTCAACAACGCTTTAGAAAAATCGATATTGATAGGTCCGATAGGTGATGACCAAGTTAAACCCGTTCCTAAAGACAAGCGAAGTGACGAAGAATCCTTAATCGTGGAGACAGACGAGTCATTTTCGCCAACACTACCCGCATCACTAAAAATTCGCCCTTTAACACCATATTCCTTTGGCAAGCCAACCGGGAATGTGACCCCAAGCGTTCCTTTATAATACCAATTTCCACCCACAGCGTCCCCAGTAGAACTATCTCTGGGACCTAAACCTGACACTTCAAAACCACGCAGAGAATCACCGCCAAGGTAAAATCGATCAACTATGCGAACGTCCTTGCCAAGACCTAATACGTAACCCACCCCGCTAGATAATTGGATGGTCCACTTTTCCGTAACAGGATAATAGCTGGCTATTCTTAATTCATTTCTAAAATATCTGGTATCCCCCCCCAAACCAGCAATGGTATTATCTATCTCTACGGAATACCCCTTGGTTGGGTTTAGGCGATTATTTCGTTTATCAAATAATAGTTTATGGCCTACGGATGATGTTACAGAATCCCCCTCCTGTTCCTTTATTGCCAAAGAAGCTGTTGACGGAACATCGGTTATCTTGTCACCTCTAAATGTATATTTCCAGCGTTGGGATAATTCCTTGGAGACCTTGTAACCAGTCCTCAAGGCAAACCCCGTTGAGCGTTTATCGTACGAGCTTTCAGATTGAAGGTCTTTTATTGTTCGAAATATGTCAAAGCCTGCTGTCAGCTTTTTACCCAAGAAATATGGCTCTGTAAAAGAAATATCAGCTTGTTTTGTTTTAGCTCCTGCTTGAATTCCAAATTTTAAGTCTTGTCCTCGACCTAACAAGTTTTGTTCGCGAATACTGGTATCGCCTAATATTCCGTTAGTAGAAGAATAACCCGCACCGAAGGAAATTGATCCTGTGGAACGTTCCTTTACTTTTACCTCAATTACAGATTTATCGGGGGTGGATCCACTTCTAGTATCTACTTCAACACGGTCAAAAAAACCCAAATTTTGAATGTTCCGGCGCGAAAGTCGCAACTTAGAAGTATTGAACGCATCGCCCTCAACAAGACTCATTTCCCGTCGTACAACCTTATCCAAAGTCCTTACATTCCCAGTAATATTAACAAGTTCAACAAAGGCTCGTCTTCCCTCTCGAATAACGAACGAAACGTCAACAATTCGACGCGCTCGATCTCGTCTCACTTTCGGGCGCACATCTACAAACGCGTAACCCAAGTCCCCAACAGAGTCGGATAGCACCCCAATAGTATTTTCTAATCGATCAGCATTGTACCACTCACCAGTTTTTATTCGTGACCCATCGATCAAAGTTTTAACATTCACATTTTTTAATTCGGTTTTAATGTCGATATTTCCGAACCTATATCTATCACCTTCTTCAACTGTAAAGGTTATAAAGAAATTTTTTCGATCCCCAGTCAGTTCAGCCACTGCAGACACAACACGGAAGTCGGCATACCCATTTGCAAGATAATGACGCCTTAACAACTCTTGATCGAACGTTAAACGATCAGGATCATATATGTCTTGCGATGTTAGGAAACGATACCAAGCCGATTCCTTAGTTTGAATTATTTCTCGTAAATCACTATCCGAAAACGTTCTGTTACCAATAAATACTATTTTTCGTATTTCAGTTGGCGGACCTTCATTAATCTCGAACACCAAATCAACTCGGTTTTGTGGTAACTTAATTATTTTTGGTATGACAGTTGCTGCGAACCGTCCTGACCTTCGGTATATTTCAATGATCCGTTGACTATCGGTCTGAACACGCGACCTAGTATAAACTATACGCGGCCTTAATTTTACCTCGCTTTCTAATAATTCCTTTTCTAAAAATTTATTTCCCTCAAATACAATTTGGTTAACGATAGGATTTTCAACGATTCGAACCACTATAACGGACCCATCACGCTGCATTCGCACGTCCGCAAAAAGCCCCGTTCCAAATAAACTCTTTAGAGCTTTGTCTAAGGCACCGTCAGAAATCGTATCGCCGACATCAATCCCCATATAAGACTTAATGGTTTCATGCTCAATTCTTTGCGCACCCTCTATCCTAATCTCCCTTAACCGGTTGTCGGACCCCTGTGCAAAGGACATAGGAGAAATTACTGTCAAAGAGAATAAAATATAGATCGCGCCCAAACCTACACTAAGAGTAATCCTTTTTAGCAATTTATCGCTCCTAAATAAGCCTTACAAAAAACTCAACAAATTGATTAAACAAAATTCTAATGTCATTAAATGTCACAAATAACATTAACGCCAAGAGCAGAAAAACACCCACACGCATACTAAATGCCTGAGCACGCTCACCAAGCGGACGTCCCCGCAATGCCTCGATCCCGTAAAAAAACAAATGTCCACCATCTAATAATGGTACCGGAAAAAGGTTAACAATTCCTAAATTGATTGACAAAATCGCGGCAAGCATCAAAACGTTTATTATTCCCAGCTTCCAAACATCACTAGACATTTTTGCTATCCGGATTGGACCTGCTAGTTCCTCCGTTTTTCGTGTGCCATTTATAATTTGTCCTAACGCCGTAAATATATTTTCAGTCAAAACGTAAGTTTGCTTTGCGCCTTCCAACATTGCTCCAAAGGCCCCGTGCTTCTTCAATTCCTGGCCAACCGCACCTGCCGAAACACCCAGGCGGCCATACACTTGATTTCCAACACCCGTTTCTACATTAACCATGTCCGGGATGGCTATTAACTCAACGGTCTGACCCTTCCTATTAACCAAGAAGACCATTGTGACCCCTGGATTTATCATAACCATATCTCTAACTTCTTCGAAGCGTCTAACCGTTTTTCCATTAATACCGACGATTTTGTCGCCCTCAAGAAATCCAGCACTATCAGCGGCGGAGCCAGCTATTACCGAACCAATTGTTGTCGGCGTATATGGTTGCCCCATGGTCATGAAGATTCCGCTAAGAATAATTACCGCAAGCACGAGATTCGCTATTGGTCCCGCGACTACTATAAAAGCTCTCTGGGCAATTGATTTAGTATGGAAAGCGACCGCAGCTTCATCCTGGGACAATTCCGACATCGAGGAATTCTCACTCGATATATTTTGCATTTCCCCAAACATTTTGACGTACCCGCCAATAGGAAACAACGCAATCTTCCAACGAGTACCAAAACGATCGGTCCAACCTAAAATTTCGCGACCAAAGCCTACCGAAAAAATTTCAACCCGCACGTTACAAGCTCGGGCGGCTAAATAGTGCCCAAGTTCGTGAAAAAATACTAACGGAGTTATAACAATCAGAAATGGGATAACCCACCAATCGGTTATAAAGTCAATCATTTGCTTAAAACAACCACCACTTCGCGACAAACTGCCTTTTATTGTTCATGGGTCATACTTGAACGGTAAGGTCTGCAACCTTATCTTGGGCAAGGCGTCTAGCTATATCATCAATCGATAATACATCACCAATAGACTCTATCTTTTTAAATGACGTTCGTTCGAGAATTTGGTCAACTATTTTCGCAATATCTGTAAAACTCACCTTCCCACACAAAAATGCCGCGACCGCTTCTTCATTAGCAGCATTTAATGCCACCGGTGCGGAGTTACCAATTTTTAATGCTTCTCGCGCCAACATAAGAGCAGGGAATTTCTGTGTATCGGGAGGTTCAAATGTAAGAGTCCCAATTTCCTCCAACTTAAGATTACGCTTCTGTATTTCCATACGACGAGGCCAGGCTAAAGTATAGGAAATCGGTATCCGCATATCCGGTGACCCTAATTGGGCCAATATGGAACCATCAATATACTCCACCATACTATGGATAATGGATTGAGGATGAACCAGTACTTCTATCTTCGTTTCTGGCAAACCAAAAAGAAAATGAGCCTCGATCAACTCGAGGCCTTTATTCATCATTGTTGCAGAATCGATGGATATCTTATCCCCCATATCCCAATTTGGATGCGCAATAGCCTCAGTCGGAGTAACACCACTCATTTCTTCATAACTCTTTAACCAAAAAGGACCTCCAGACGCTGTGAGAATTATTTTTTCTATTTCCTCACGATTATCAAAGTTAAATACTTGAAATATTGCATTATGCTCGGAATCAACAGGTAAAAGGGTGCATCCGCTTTTAATTACTTCGTCAAGCATCAACCCACCCGCGCAAACTAGGCATTCCTTATTTGCAAGCGCTACAACGGCAGCATTTTTTACCGCCTGGATTGTTGGTTTTAATCCAGCAGCTCCCACGATAGCCGCCATAACCCAATCAGTATCCCGGGCCGCCGCCTCAACTATACTTTCTGGACCAGCCGCAATCTCTATGCCCACGCCACTAACCTCAGATTTGAGTTCATTATATTTTTCCGGATTAGCAATCGCGACAAAGCTTGCGTCTAGACGCCGAGCCTGATCAGCTAGTAATTTTACATTATTGTTAGCGGTTAAAGCCTGCACATCATAGAAGTCACGATTGGACTCGATCAGTTCCACAGTGGACTTACCCACAGAACCCGTCGCACCTAAAACACTTACGCGTCGAACCTTTTCAAAGAAATTATTATGGTCACTCATCGTCTTCACCTTACTCAAGAACGAATAACGTGACCACTAACAGGGGTACTGTAAAAAGGAAACCATCCAAGCGATCAATGAAACCACCATGGCCAGGTATCAAATTACTCGAATCTTTAACTCCAAAATTCCTTTTTACCGCAGACATCGCCAAATCACCAAGTTGAGCAAAACACCCAGCTACTCCGCCCACTATAAGCGCAATGTGCAAATCACTGTATCCAGTCGACGTTAACCAAATTCCACTCCACGAACTTGCCAACAACACACCACCTGCTAGTCCCGCCCACGTCTTATTAGGGCTAATACGAGATGCAAGACGCCACCCGCCAATTAAACGCCCAAAGAAATAAGCACCCACGTCGGTCAACCAAACAGTTACCAAAATCCATAAGGTAAACTCGAAGCCCACTACTGGAAAGTAACGTAAAGAAACACATGAAATAGCGAACGCCCCAAACAACACCATCCCAATTGCACAATGACGGGCGCCTCGAATGCCCTTATTACCCAGAACGAAGTACAATAAGCCTCCAACAAACACCAAGACGAGAAATGCAAAGTGAGGCCAACCCAAATACGTGCTAACCAACGCCATCACGATCGCTGCATCAATCAAGACGTCCCAAAGATTAAGAAAGCTAGCAACGGAAAAACGCATCCATTCCCAAGCCATCAGAGTAGTTAAAAAAATCACCAGTACATCAAAGAAAGGGCTACCAAGGTAGACAACAGCTAGAGCAATTGGAGCGCCAACGAGGCCGGACAATAACCTTCGAAGAAAGTTAGTGGTATAAAATTTATTTAGCGGTCGAACCATAGCGACGTTCACGTCGTCCAAATTCCTTTATCGACTGCTCTAACTCTTTACCGCAAAAATCTGGCCACAGTACATCCGTGAAAACAAATTCGCTATATGCAGACTGCCAAAGCAAAAAGTTGCTGATCCGGTGTTCGCCGCTCGTTCTAATAACGAGGTCGGGATCAGGTATACCACCAGTAGAAAGTCTAGAAGCTAAGATGTCTTCATCTATAGAATCGGGCTCAAGTTCGCCGCCAATCACATCTCTAGCCAACTGCTTCGCAGCCAAAGTAATTTCCTGTCGACTTCCGTAACTCAGCGCCACGATGAGATCAAGATCATTATTATGTTTAGTTTTACACTCTGAAAGTTCAATCAAAGCCACAATATCGGGCTCTAGAAGACTACGATCGCCGATAAATCGCAAACGCACTCCTTCCGTCCCTAATTTATCAATATCTTTTTTTAGATATATTCTAAATAGCTGCATTAAATCCTTTACTTCATTTAACGGCCTCTTCCAATTCTCCATAGAAAACCCAAACAAAGTGAGATACCGTACGCCAAGTTTTTTCGAAGCTTCCACGGTTCGACTAACAGCTTTTGCGCCTTCCGCGTGACCAGCCGACCGGGGTAACTTTCGAGCCTGAGCCCATCGACCATTACCATCCATAATAATAGCTACGTGTATCGGGTCTCCACGGGGCTTTACTTGACTAGGAACTCCCACCATTACCTAAACCTGAAGAATTTCGGTTTCCTTAACGCCCAAAGCGTTATCTATTTCCTTAACGACGCTATCAGTCAGTACTTGTATTTCTTCTGTCCATGCGCGCTGTTCGTCTTGCGAAAGTTCTCCATCTCGTTGCATTCGCTTTAACATATCAATACCGTCTCTACGCACGTTGCGGACGGCAACCCTTGCCTGTTCGCCATATTTACCCGCTACCTTAGTGAGTTCAACACGCCGTTCTTCTGAAAGTTGAGGGACGGGAACACGAATAACAGCACCTTCGGTTTGTGGATTAAGTCCTAGATCAGAGTCCCTGATTGCTCTTTCAACAGCATTAGCCAAGGAATTATCCCAAACTTGAACTGACAAAGTGCGCGCATCTGGTGCGCTCACGGTTCCAACCTGATTCATTGGCAGACTTGACCCGTAAGCCTCTACTTGAACATGCTCAAGCAGAGCCGGTGAAGCACGGCCTGTACGTAAACCACTAAACTCGCTCTTCAAAACTCCTAACGCACCATTCATACGACGTTTTAGATCATCAATGTTTGGATCAGCCATAGCAAGCTACCTCCCTACGACATGGGTTCTGTGATTATCGTAAATGTACCTTCCCCACGAACAACGCCCGCAAAGGCATTGGGTTTTTGTATTGAGAAAACAAGGATTGGAATACCATTTTCTCTTGCTAGCGAAACAGCCGAAGCATCCATCACCCTTAAATCACGCGATAATACATCCAAGTAACTGAGTTCATCATAACGTTGTGCATCTCTCACCTTATTCGGGTCTGCAGAATACACGCCATCTACTATAGTTCCTTTAAGGATCGCATCACAATTCATCTCTGTCGCCCTTAGGGCCGCTGCGGTATCCGTTGTAAAATATGGATTTCCGGTACCTGCAGCAAAAATTACTACTCGCCCTTTTTCCATATGACGGATCGCTCGACGTCTAATAAATGGTTCACAGATGGTTGCCATTGGTATCGCCGATTGCACCCTCGTTGAAACACCGATATGTTCGAGAGCTCCCTGCATTGCCAAAGCATTCATTACTGTACCGAGCATTCCCATGTAATCCGCCGTACCCCGCTCCAGACCGGCCGCAGCACCGGACATGCCGCGAAAGATATTACCTCCGCCGATTACAAGGCAAACCTCTCCTCCTATTTCTGCTACTTCCTTTATCTCATTCGCAATCCGATGAACGGTTTGGGGGTCTATGCCAAAATCATCTTTCCCCATTAGTGCTTCGCCCGACACCTTTAAGAGGACTCTTTTAAAGCGGAGGTTTTCGACTACTCCCATGCAACATAAACCTTTAACTTGCCGCCGTAGCCGCGACTTCAGTGGCAAAGTCCGTGTCTTCTCGTTCCACACCCTCACCAATGTGAACACGAGCGAAACCAGTAATCTTTATAGGTGCACCAACGTCCAGCTCCGCAGCAGCAAGGGCCTCCGCCACTTTCGCCTCTCCATCTATTACAAAAATTTGTTCCAGAAGACATACTTCTTCAAAATACTTACGCATACGGCCGTCAACCATTTTGCTTACAATCTCTTCGGGCTTCCCCGAATCCCGCGCCTGCGCAGATAAAACTTCTCGCTCACGATCTATCGCCTTGCTATCAACATCACTCTGAGCAACCCATAGTGGATTTGAGGCCGCAACATGCATTGCAAGTTGTTTACCTAACGCTAATAATTTTGCTTCGTCCGCAATAGATTCGAGCCCAACTAAAACACCAATTCGACCCATATCTGGTGCTGTAGGACTATGGACATAAGAGGCTACTATACCCTCATTCACCGAAACGCCCTGCGCACGGCGAAAGTTGAGGTGCTCTCCGATCGCACCAACCATACTAGTAACCGCGGCTTCTACAGAATTATCAGCACCCATCTCCGCGGTTAAAGTCTTGTGATAATCACCGCCAAAGCGAAGTGCGGTCGACGCAATTTGTCCGACAAAAGATTGAAATTCTGGGTTACGAGCGACGAAATCTGTTTCGGAATTTACTTCCACTATTGCGCCTCGATTTCCTTCAACCGCTACCGCCACTAAACCTTCTGCAGCTATTCGGCCAGCCTTTTTCGCCGCTGCTGCCAAACCCTTTTTACGAAGCCAATCCACAGACGCATCCATATCACAACTGTTTTCAATTAGAGCATGCTTACAATCCATCATACCGGCGCCTGATTTATCCCGTAGCGCCTTAACCAACAACGCAGTTACCTCAGCCATTATCCAACCTCTTTATCAACTAATTGAGCAATTTGGTTACGCATCTTTTGGTTCTTCAATCTGTTTCTGACTTTCCTCTCCCTTTGCATTAGCATTATCATCAGCATCAGATACGTTCGCGGATGGTTGAGCATCGACTTCAGTTTCAGTCCTCGTATTTGCTTCCGCCACAGCGATTAGCTCCTCAGAGCTTGGTATCATCTCCTCTGGTGCCTCAACGCCTTCGCCGGTATCCGTTCCACCAGTAATTGCTTCCTGTTGCAATCCGTCGAGGACTGAACCCGCTACCAGATCACAATAAAGGGAAATCGATCTTATTGCGTCATCATTTCCAGGGATAGGAAACGTTATATTATTAGGGCTTGAATTACTGTCTATTACAGCGACTATAGGAATCCCAAGTTTCGAAGCTTCTGCAACCGCTAATTCTTCTTTATTCGTATCAATAATGAATAGCATATCTGGTAGTCCACCCATGTCCTTAATAACACCAAGCGAACGGTCCAGCTTTTCTTGTTCTCGTGTCAAATTTAGCAGCTCTTTTTTTGTCAGACCTTCCGCAATTTCCTCTGAATTAAGCATCTGCTCAAGTTCGTGTAATCTTTTGATGGACGCGGTTATTGTTTTCCAGTTTGTCAGCATCCCGCCAAGCCAACGGTGATTGACATAGTATTGACCGCACCGACCAGCCGCTTCTGATACAATTTGACTTGCTTGCCGCTTCGTCCCGACGAACAGGACACGCCCGCCCCCCGCAGTGACTTCACGAACGGCTGCTAAGGCGGCATGAAGCATTGGGACAGTCTGCTGCAAATCAATAATATGCACATTGTTACGAACGCCAAAAATGAAAGACTCCATTTTTGGATTCCAGCGACGTGTATTATGTCCAAAATGGACCCCAGCTTCGAGGAGCTGACGCATGGTAAACTCTGGCATAGCCATTTCAGTAATCCTTCTCCGGTTTAACCTCCGCGGGTTAGCATACGCTTTAAGGAAAATACCCTTATGGTACACCGGATCGAATGGGCAACCTATGACGCCCCCATCCGCACGCCCGCGTGTGTATTTGTGGCACGGTGATACGCTCTATATTTTGTCTTCGCAAGATATTTGTTTTTGTGGCCCCAACCTACACATCCACAAGTCCGGCTATACCAGGCATATTCAACGCCTCCGCGCGAAAATCGCCGGTAATGAGTACTTTTTTCGGTAACTGCACTTCAACGCAACGCGACTTGCCTATTTCTAATACGAGTAACAGGTTATAATTTCCCTTCTCGGTCGAGTTGAGCAACCTTTCAACACCTTTAATTCCTTTTTCTTCGTTGACTACGATCTTAACGCCATTCGAATGTTGAGCGAGAGCCGCATCTAAAGGTTTTATATCAATAGCAGAAAGACGGCTTCCATCCCCGCCTGAACGAACTTCGAGAGTTATCAAAACTCGTTGACCGTTCTCTAAAATATCGCGACTACGGCTCAACAACTCGGAAAAAATAACAACTTCATACACACCCGATGCATCCGATAATTGGACGAAAGCAAATCTATTTCCCTTTGCGGATGTTCGTTCTTGGCGGCTAATAACTACACCGGCGACGGAGGGAGAGGTTCCAGCCATGTTTGCTGTTACTTCAGACGCAGACCGTACTCTATGACGCCTGAGTTGACTGGCGTACGCATCTAAGGGATGTGCAGATAAGAACGACCCTACTGCATCAAATTCATGGGTAAGGCGTTCCATCAAAGTCCAATCTAATGTATCAGGCAAGCGTATCTTACTTTCTTCTTCTCGGAAATTATCTGCATTAAAAAGATTTTCCTGCCCGCTTGACCGTTCGAGAGCGGATTGATTGGCCAGCCTAATCAATCCCTCAGCACCTTCAAATAACCGCTTTCGGTTTTTATCAAGGCAATCAAAAGCACCGGCACGCACCAAGTTTTCAAATTGCCGTTTATTGGCACCCGAACCTTCCAGCCTGTTAACAAAATCTGTCACATCACAATAGTCACCATTGGTTTCCCGCTCTAAAACCACATCCTCCATAGCTTGGCTTCCAACATTTTTTATCGCGGCCAACGCATAACGAACACCTATCGACGCGCCGCTATTTGGAGTTTCCTCCACAGTAAACGTGACGCCAGATTTATTTATATCCGGCGGCAAAAGGGGAATTCCAAGGCGCTCTAGTTCTTGTCGAAAAACATTAAGCTTGTCTGTGTTTCCGATATCAAGGGTCATAGATGCAGCAAGAAATTCAACTGGATAATTGGCTTTAAGCCAAGCAGTTTGATATGCGACTAAAGCGTAGGCAGCAGCATGTGATTTATTAAATCCGTACCCAGCAAATTTATCAACTTGTTCAAATATTCGTACTGCCGTAGCCCGCTCTACATCGCGGTCGACAGCGCCATTAACGAACGCTTCTCGTTGGGCAGCCATTTCGCTTTTTATTTTCTTGCCCATTGCACGCCGAAGCAAATCAGCTTTTCCTAGCGAGAATCCAGATAGAACCTGAGCAATCTGCATTACCTGTTCTTGATATATCATTACCCCAAAAGTTTCTTTTAAGATTTCCTCTAATTCTGGGTGTAGATAGTCCGGTTCCTCTATTCCATGCTTGCACGCAATATATCTGGGTATGTTGTCCATAGGCCCAGGACGATACAGCGCGACAAGAGCTATTATATCCTCGAACCTATCTGGGCGCATATTTCTCAACACATCGCGCATTCCGGAACTCTCCAACTGAAATACGCCAACGGTGTCCCCGTTAGCCAGCATTTCAAAAGTTTTCTCATCTAATAATGGAATTTTTAGTAGGTCCAGAACCTTGCCACGGCGTGAGATCAAGTCCACGGCGCGTTGAAGAACTGTCAACGTTTTAAGCCCCAAAAAATCAAATTTTACCAGACCCGCTAATTCTGCATACTTCATCGAAAACTGAGTCGCCAGCATTTCGGATCGCGGATCTTTATATAATGGAACCAACTTAGAGAGTGGTCTATCCGCAATTATCACCCCAGCCGCATGGGTGGAGGCATGACGATATAAGCCCTCTAATTTCAACGATTTGTCTATCAATTGGGCGACAGAATCATCTTCTTTCTGGAGCTTTTTTAGTTCAGGTTCGCTTTCTATCGCCTGTTCAAGTGTTGGTGGCTTCGCCGGATTAAACGGAACAAGTTTAGTGATTCTATCAACCTGTCCATACGGCATACCAAGAACGCGTCCAACATCTCGCAATACGGCACGCGCTTGCAATTTCCCAAAGGTAATAATCTGGGCAACCTTATCGTTTCCATATTTGTCTTGAACATAGCGTATCACTTCATCTCGTCGGTCCTGACAAAAGTCAATGTCGAAATCCGGCATGGACACACGGTCAGGATTGAGAAACCTCTCGAAAAGCAAACCGAACCGGAGTGGATCCAGGTCTGTAATAGTCAATGCCCAAGCAACAACGGACCCTGCTCCAGACCCTCGCCCTGGACCCACCGGAATTCCTTGGTTTTTTGCCCACTGTATAAAATCTGCAACAATTAAGAAGTATCCCGAATACCCCATTTTCAAAATTACCTCGAGTTCGTACTCTAAGCGTTCAAGGTAAGGCTTTTTTGCCAAGTTCCTTTTTCCCAACTCCAAATCATCTATCACGGAAAGACGTTGTTGTAGTCCGCGGTGAGCCATTTGACAGAGGACATCTTCCTCACTTTCACCTCCTTCGGACACATAGGCCGGCAGTATAGGCTCGCGCTCCACCGGCATGAAAGCACAACGCTGAGCGATAACTACAGTGTTTTCAAGTGCCTCCGGAAGGTCTAGGAATAGCTTCTTCATCGTGTTGATTGATCGAAAGTGATAATCGGCCGTAAGGCGTCTACGTTCACTTTCTGAAACATAGGTACCGCCCGCAATGCAAAGCAAGGCGTCGTGAGCCTCGTACATGTCGGCGCTAACAAAATAACAATCATTGGTGGCAACAAGAGGAATATTCTTACTGTAGGCTAATTCCAAAAGACCAGGTTCAGCCTCGTTTTCTTCTAATGTACCATGTCTCTGTATCTCAATGTAAAACCTATCACCAAAAGTTTTCTGGAATTGCTCACAAATATTTTCTGCTTGAGACATTTGCCCCAAAGTTATCATCCTACCAAGCGGTCCTTCCGCACCCCCAGAAAGACAAATTAGTCCCTCAGAATAACTAAAAATTTTATCAAGGGTTGTATGAGTGTTACCGTGTTGAGTTGTAAGAAACGCATCGGACACAAGTTCCATAAGATTTTGGTAACCTGTTTCATTTTGCACTAACAAAACAAGCTTTTCGTGGGCGCTGCGTCCTTTATCGTTTTCTAATTCCCAATCGATCGATTGACATGACCTGACATCAATCTGACACCCGATGATGGGTTGAACACCCGCTTCCGCGGCAGCCATCGAAAATTCCAGCGCACCAAACAAATTATTTGTATCCGTTACGCCCACAGCAGGCATATCGTGCTCCCGGCAAAGGCCTATTAATTCGGGAATTTTGATAGCTCCTTCGGAAAGAGAATAGGCGGTATGCACTCGGAGGTGTATAAACTCGGGGATCAGCATCCCCTTAGCATAAACTTTTTGTCGTACAATCGGGTGCTTAGACGGAATCGGTTGTGGATAGTTTTATAGGACCTCAAGGACCCCATTGCTTAATGTAAGCGTTCTATTCATAAGACTAGCCAGCTTGTGATTATGAGTGGCAACTAACACTGCCATTTCGTCAGCGTTGGCAAGTTCTACCAACAAATCAAATACAGATTCCGCAGTTTCTTGATCTAAATTGCCCGTGGGTTCGTCAGCTATCAACAATCGTGGTCGATTTGCCAGCGCTCTCGCAATAGCAACCCTCTGCTGCTCTCCGCCAGATAGCTTAGCCGGACGATGTGCCGCCCTGTCCTTTAACCCGACCTTCGATATTAGTTCCCACGCTCGGGCCTTTGCTTTAGTCGCGGGAATGCCAGAAATAATTTGGGGCATTGCAACATTTTCTAGAGCAGAGAATTCGGGAAGGAGATGATGAAATTGGTATACGAACCCAATTCTTTGACGCCGAAGCATAGTGCGTTGGTCATCCGATAAATTCGAACACGCCTGCCCGCAAATTACCACCTCACCACTATCGGGACGTTCCAATAAACCTGCTATGTGGAGCAATGTGGATTTACCTGCGCCGGAGGGTGCAACTAAAGCCACCATCTCACCAAACGCGATCTCAGTAGTAGCGCCTTCCAAAACATTTAATACAGTCCCGGCGGGTCGGAATGTGTGGGCAATTCCATTGAGACCGACCGCGATATCACTCATAACGAAGCGCCTCTACCGGTTCCAAGGTAGCAGCGCGCCATGCCGGATATACAACTGCCAGAAACGAAAGGCCTAGAGACATTCCTACAACACTCGCGACGTCACCAACTTCAATTACAGACGGCAGGTTAGAGAGGAAGTATATCTCAGCTGCAAATAGTTCAGTACCGGTTAGACCCTGCAGCCATTGGCGGATTGTTTCGATGTTTCCTGCGAACGCGACGCCGAGCACAAAGCCCACCAACGTCCCAAAGACGCCGACCGAGGCACCCGCAATTAAAAATGCCCTTAATATCATCCCCCTAGTTGCACCCATCGTCCGCAGGATTGCAATGTCGCGCCCCTTATCCTTCACCATCATGATCATACCGGAAATAATATTGAAAGCGGCAACCACAACGATGAGAGTAAGAATTAGAAACATTACATTTCGCTCAACTTTTATAGCGTTAAAGAAACTCGCGTTAGCTTCCTGCCAGTCTACAATACGGAGCGGTCCGTTTTCCTTATCTCGAATTTTTGTTCGAACAATTGGCACTTGATCAGGATCTGATAAAAACACCTCAATATTAGTGACCGCGCCTTTTAAGCGGAAGTAAATTTGAGCTGCCTCTAGGGGCATAAAAACAAAACCAGAATCATATTCAAACATCCCGACGTCAAAAACCGCAGTAACCGTATATATTTTACTGCGTGGTACTGAGCCAAATGCTGTTTGGTTTGATTGCGGGGATACAAGCCGTAGTTTGTCCCCCGGTCCAACTCCAAATTTAAGAGCTAAACGTTTTCCTACTATCACACTATTTTTGTCGTGAAAGTTATCCAACGTACCAGATTTAATATTTTCAGATATAATTTTTCGAGCCTTAATATCCTCCGGGCGTATACCACGAACTATCGCACCCCCAGCAACCTTATTCGCACTTAGAAGAACCTGACCCTCTACGGTTGGAATAACCCGAGCAACCCCAGATAGTTGCGAAATTTTTACTGCCAAATCCTCAAAATCCCTTAGAGGTTTGTGGTCTATACTATATACAGCCATGTGCCCATTAAGCCCCAGAACGCGTTGTAATAGTTCCGCTCGAAACCCATTCATGACAGACATCACAATTATTAGCGTGGCCACGCCAAGTGTTATCCCGGCTAATGAAAACCAAACAATCACAGACACAAATCCCTCTTCTCTTCGAGACCTTAAATATCGAAGAGCTATTATCCATTCAAAAGAATTGAACATTAGTTGATGAACCGTTCCAAAACAGCGTCTAATGCTATTTCTTCACGTTCACCGGTCGCCCGTTTCTTAAGCTCGACGACACCATTTTTCAGGCTGCGCGGACCAATTATCACTTGCCAGGGAACACCAATTAAGTCCATGTCAGCAAACTTTGCACCAACACGTTCGGTTCGGTCATCATAAAGAACCTCAATGCCATTCGTTTGAAGACTCCTATATAAATTGATGCACGCTTGATCGCATGCACTATCACCCGACTTTAAATTGAGAATTCCAATATGAAACGGTGCCACGGCATCAGGCCAGACTATTCCATCATCATCGTGGAAAGCCTCAATTAATCCACCCACCAACCGAGACACACCTATGCCGTATGAGCCCATCTCAGGAAATATAGTTTCACCTTGCGGTCCGCTTACTGTAGCCTTCATTGCCTCCGAATATTTAGTCCCGAAATAAAATATATGTCCCACTTCGATCCCCCTCGCATTAAGCAAGGATTCTCCATGTTTTTCAGCCTCAGAAAGGTCGTGTTTTTCATCGGTGGCTGCATAAAGACTTGTCCAACGATCTACAATTAACTGTAAACTCTGATCGTCGGTAACTTCTTCAGACATCACATCAAAACCCAGCAGGTCTTTGTGACAATAAACCTCACTTTCACCTGTATCAGCGAGGATAATAAATTCATGGCTTAAGTCCCCGCCAATTGGCCCAGTATCTGCGACCATCGGAATAGCTTGCAGTCCCATCCGCGCAAATGTACGGAGGTAAGCAACAAACATTTTGTTGTATGAAATACGTGCCTCTTCATAACTGTTATCGAAAGAGTATGTATCTTTCATTAAAAATTCTCGCCCCCTCATAACACCAAAACGGGGACGCACCTCATCCCGAAACTTCCATTGAATATGATAAAGAAGCTTCGGCAAATCCTTATAACTACGGACGTGTGCGCGAACTATCTCTGTAATCTGTTCTTCGTTGGTAGGGCCGTAGAGTAACTCGCGTTTATGCCTATCTTTAATACGAAGCATTTCCGCACCGTAGTCGTCGTATCGACCGCTTTCTTTCCATAAATCTGCTGGCTGAATCGTGGGCATTAACACTTCCTGGGCACCTACGGCGTCTTGTTCCTCTCGAACGATTTTCTCTACCTTACGCAATACACGAAGGCCCAAAGGCAGCCATGAATATATCCCAGCACTTGACTGGCGGATCATTCCAGCACGTAACATTAACCTATGCGAAATGATTTGGGCGTCCGATGGAACTTCTTTTAAAGTGGGCAAGAAAAATTCAGACAAACGCATTGTTTGGTTACTCCGTGATACCAGCTGGAAAGATAAAATTTGAAGCTGGCCCAACACCAATGTTATTACCGAGGGCCTCTGTACTTGAATAAGTTAATGATACTGGACAAACTAGTACAATCATTTATTTTCAATCTATTATGACATGAGTTTGATGCTTTAAATAAATTAAATCTAATACCTAATTATAATAATTAAGTATTTTATTATTCAACACCGAAATTTATCCCCAAATAGTTTCTGCGGTTTTTACAACCAGTTCAAGTTTTCGTCGCTGCTCATCATAAGTAATATTGTTCCCGTGCTCCGTCGAAGCAAAGCCGCACTGGGGTGCTATACCTAATTGCTCAAGATCCACATACCCAGACGCTTCATCAAATCTTCTTTTTAAGTCATCTATTTCTTCAAGTTTTCCCGTTTTCGTCGTAACAAACCCTGCCATTATCCGTTGCTTACCTTTTTGAAGTAGTCGCAAGGGTTCCAAACCACCCGCTCGTTCGGTATCGTACTCCATAAAGAATATGTCGATGCCCGTCCTATTAAAAATTGCATCAGCCGCGGCATCATATGCGCCTTCGGCAGCGTAGGTAGACCTAAAATTTCCGCGACACATATGCATTGCAATTGTCATGTCGTCAGGACGATCCTTTATTGCTTCATTCATCATGAGGGCATAACTACCGATCAATTCATCCGGGTCTTGCCCGACGGACGCTTTTTCAGCACGATGCTTTGGGTCACACAAATACGCAAAAAATATATCGTCCATCTGGAGATACCGGCATCCTGCGTTATAAAAAGCGGCGACCGCTTTCTTATACGTTGCTGCGAGGTCAGAAAACAAAACAGAAAGATCCTTATATTCCTCACGTCGAATATCGTTGACCGCCGTTCGAAAATGGCAACAACTTGGACCCGGGATTGAAATTTTTGGTGTATGGGTAGTATTAGCCGCAACGAATTTGAAATGTTCAATCATGGGGTGAGAATCCGGAAAATCTAGTCTACCAGTAATGGTCGGATATAAAGGGGGTAACTTCTGTCCTTCAAACTGGATCCCCTCGCCTCTTGTTTCCATTTCAAACCCGGCCAACATCCCCATAAAATCATAATGCCAAAAATATCGCCGAAACTCCCCATCAGTAACCACGGGTAATCCGAGATCTTCCTGCATGCGGATAGCCTCAACGATCGCCGTGTCCTCAATAGTGGTAAGTTCTTCCTCACTTATCGAGCTCTGTGCCCCAAAAAAGTTTTTTCTCGCTTCCGTAACGCTCCTCGGGCGCAGCAAACTCCCGACATGATCTACTCGAACCGGCCACTGTTTTGAGGGTGTCATCGATATCTCCCGGATTGGTTACCATCGTCATACCACTCACCTATGTACAACTATCACAACGGACAAGAAAAGCCTCTCGGAGCACGACTTAAATTATTAAAAACATCGGTCTCTACGCAAGAAAATGGGGTCTAATCTAATATAAAAAAAGGGCGGCAAGAGGTTTTCCTCATACCGCCCCAAGTAAATTTATTTTGGAATTTTACTATTCACGCCCTTTACGTAGAAGTTCATCCCAGCCATCAGCCCGTCACTCGCATTCTGACCAGCTTTGACGTGGACCTTACCTGATTGGTCAATTATGGGCCCCGCAAACGGATGAATAGAGCCATTCATTATTCCTATGCGCGTTGTTTCAGCAAGGCCAATAACATCATTAGGAATTGCATTGTTATACTTTGCCATCTTCACCATACCCTCTTTGAAACCATGCCACGTGTCGCTAGACTTCCAGCTTCCGTCTAACACAGCCTTAGTACGAGCGATATAATATGGTGCCCAATCGTCAATGATGGCGGTCAAATGTGCTTTTTTTCCAAAGTTTGTCATATCCGAGGCCTGGCCCACTGCCCAAACA
The DNA here is from genome assembly GCA_036336685.1 of Pseudomonadota bacterium. GTDB lineage: Bacteria > Pseudomonadota > Alphaproteobacteria > MPNO01 > UBA830 > JAYZQT01. The sequence goes on along the minus strand of JAYZFO010000041.1, from coordinate 31,569 downwards.
CCTTTTTTCTCCGCAACTTGTACCGGAGCTGGACTATCCGTGTGCTGCATGATTACATCAGCACCTTGATCTATCAAAGTCTTTGCGGCGTCTGCCTCCTTGCCCGGGTCAAACCAAGTGAACACCCACACAATTTTAATTTTGATTTTTGGATTGACCGATTTGGCAGCGAGATAGGTTGCATTTATACCGCGTATCACTTCCGGAATCGGAAATGAGGCGACGTACCCAATGACGTTACTCTTAGTCATATTACCAACAATTTTCCCGACAACATAACGACCCTCATAAAAACGGGCGGAATAGGTGGCCACATTACCTGAACGCTTGAACCCTGTAGCGTGTTCGAACCTCACTTTTGGAAACCTTTTAGCCGCTCGAATTGTTGGGTTCATGTAGCCAAAAGAGGTCGTAAAAATGAGCCCATGCCCTGACGAAGCGAGTTTAGAAATAACCCTCAAGGCATCCGCTCCCTCAGGCACCTTTTCAACGTAACTTGTCGAAACTTTTGATCCAAGGGCTTTCTCAATAGCAAGCCGCCCCGCGTTGTGTTCGTATGTCCATCCGTGATCCCCAATCGGACCGACATAAACAAAACCAACCTTAAGTTGCGCATTAACCGCGGTAGCCCCACTAAAGATTAGTAAAGCTGCCCCAATAATGGCAGTTAATTTTGTTTTCAGATTCATTTTTGCCTCCATTGTTAAAAGCCGTTTTCAAAGATCTCTACTACCCCGTTGCATGAAAATTTTTACCTAGACATGCCGGCGCGTTAAGTCTCGCTCTAATACTATCTCTAGAAATCAAAACGAGCACAATGATCGTCGCTACGTAAGGTAACATTGAAAGGAAGGCGGCGGAAACCTCTACCCCCATACCCTGTGCATAAAGTTGAATAATTGTTATGCTACCAAAGAGATACGCACCAAAAAAGGCCCGCCATGGGCGCCAAGATGCAAAAACGACGAGTGCTAATGCAATCCAACCTCTCCCCGCCGTCATATTCTCTACCCAGAGCGGGGTGTAACAGATTGATAGATACGCTCCCCCAATGCCCGCCATCGCGCCGCCAAACAAAATAGCGGACAATCTAACAAGCCGAACCGGATACCCAATCGAATGTGCGGCCTCATGATTTTCACCAACGGCCCGAAGGACTAGACCCGCGCGTGTGCGATTAAGAAACCACGCGACCGCCATAACGCTTAAAACGGATAAATAGACGAGCCCGTCGTGTCCAAACACCAACTGTCCTAAAATTGGTATTTCAGAAATCACCGGTAGCTGTAATTTTGGCAAGCCCGAAAATGTCTTTCCAACGTACGAGTGACCAATTAAGGCACTCAGTCCAAGCCCGAATATCGTCAGCGACAATCCTGTAGCAACCTGGTTAGACTGTAGATATACAGTCAGCACGCCAAAAATTAAAGACAGCGCGAGACCCGCAACGGCGCCTGCTATCACGGCCAATATACCACTCTCGGTAGATACGGCGGTAGCGAAGGCCGTAATAGCACCTATAACCATCATACCCTCAACACCAAGATTTAAGACGCCGGCCTTTTCAACCACGGCTTCACCAACGGCAGCAAATACCAAAGGTGTCGCGGCCGTCACGATTGTCAAGATAGCGGGCAACAGCCACTCTAGAATCATTGCTGACGCTCCGACATGGGGGGAGATTGACTGAATTTAAATCGATATCTAATTAAGACATCGCTCGCCAGCAGAAAAAATAGGAGCATTCCTTGGAAAACCCCGGTCACCGCATTAGGCATATTCAAACTAATTTGCGCGGAATCTCCTCCAAGATATGTCAATGCCATCAGCAATCCGGCAAAAAAAACACCAACAGGGTGAAGCCTGCCTAAAAAAGCTACGATGATTGCCGTAAACCCGTAACCGGGAGAGATTGACGGTACGATCTGGCCGATTGCGCCAGACAGCTCAATCACACCAGCAAGACCTGCGCAACCACCCGACACCAAAAGCGTCAACCAAACTAATTTTTTTTCCTTAAAACCAGCAAAACTTGCTGCCATCGCGGCCATACCAACGACCTTTATTTGAAATCCGATGACATGTCTTGACACCAAAACCCAGCCCAATGCAACCACTAGCAACGCCACAAACCAACCCAGATTCAAACGCGTTTCGTCTATCAGTATCGGTAACAACGCAGACTCATGAAAAAGGCGAGATTCAGGAAAGTTCTGTCCGTCTGGGTCTTTCCAGGGGCCGTGTATCAAGTAGCTAAGAACCAACAGGCCAACATAGGTCAGCATTAGACTAGTTAGAATTTCATTTGTGTTGTAACGGGTCTTTAAAAACGCTGGGATTGCAGCCCAAAACATACCACCCAGGATGCCAAACACTAGCATTGCCGGTAAGAGAAAGATGCTTTCTTGATCATAAAACGCGAGCGCGAGACCTCCTCCGGAAAGAGCACCAATTATTAGCTGGCCTTCCGCACCAATGTTCCAAACATCCGCCTTAAAACCAAGTGAAAGGCCAACTCCTATCAGAATTAAGGGGGTCGCCTTCACGCAGAGTTCTGCAATCCCGTCCACGGAAGAAATAGGCTCAATAAAAAATACCGTAATAGCTTTTACAGGATCAACGCCAAGCAAACTAAACATAATCATCGCAGTAAATACGGTCAGAACTACGGCGATCAAAGGAGAACAATAGACCATTGCACGAGAGGTCTCGGGTCGACGTTCAAGTTTAAATAGGGCTAGCACCCTTACCTCCAAGTCCAGCTTCTCCCATTAATAACCCTATTTCCTGAACTGTCATCGACGCGGTTGGGCGAGGCGCCGATAGACAACCATTGGAGATGACACAAATACGATCTGAAATTTCAAAGAGTTCTTCGAGGTCTTGAGAAACGATTAACACTGCCGCACCTGTACCCGCTAAATCAATTAGGGCCTGCCTTATTGAGACTGCTGCCCCGGCATCAACCCCCCACGTCGGTTGCACGGCGACAATAAGACGTGGCTTTTGAATTATCTCGCGGCCGATTATGAATTTCTGAAGATTACCCCCGGATAGACTGTTTGCCGCACGTCTAACACCCTGGGTGACAACACGAAACTTTCCGACAATTTCCTCAGTGAATTTTTGAGCTGCTCGGAGGCGAATAAAACCGTTTTTTACTAATTTTATTTGTGGTCCAGCCGACAAAAGAACATTCTCCCATAACGACATATCCGGGACTGCTCCGTGACCCAGGCGCTCCTCAGGAACAAAGGCAGCACCTATTTTACGCCGATCCATTGGTCCCATCCGTCCCACGCCAATATCCCCGAACCTAATCATTGAAGGGTCATCGACCAAAACTTCTCCAGACAGTACTTCAAGAAATTCACGTTGACCGTTGCCTGCGATACCAGCGACGCTCATGATTTCTCCAGAGAGAACCTGTAAATTAATATTCTTTAGATCGGTTCCCTGCTGATGAGTTGATGAGACGCTCAGGTCAACGATATCAAGGCTCACACGACTTTTGGTTTGAGCACTGCTACGCACTGGCGAACTGACGTTCTGACCCATCATCATTTCTGCCATAGACTTCGTAGTTTGTTCCTCAGGCTTACATCTCGCAACTACCTTGCCCCTCCGCATTATAGTCGCAGCATGACAAAGCGCTTTAATCTCCTGAAGCTTGTGAGAAATATACAGAATAGACACACCTGCGCTGGACAAAAGTCGCAGCGTCTTAAACAAATTTTCTACCTCTTGTGGGGTTAAGACAGACGTGGGCTCGTCCATAATTAATAATTGAGGATTTTGCAGCAAGCAGCGTACAACCTCTATTCGTTGCCGTTCTCCTACAGATAATGTGTGAACATAGCGGCTAGGGTCGAGAAACAAACCATGGTGGGCGGATACTTCTCGAATTCGATTCGGAAGATCTCCTCCTGCCTGTTTTCGATCTATACCCAGAGCGATGTTTTGTTCAACAGTCATTGCGTCGAATAACGAAAAATGCTGAAAAACCATTCCGATTCCGAGTTTCCGGGCATGACTGGGATTAGATATCTGAAGTTCCTTACCTTCCCAAACTAACCGACCCTCATCCGCTTCATGGACACCGTATATATATTTTACTAACGTCGACTTTCCCGCACCATTTTCCCCGAGCAAGGCATGAATTTCGCCCGGATTTACCGTTAGATTAACCTTATCATTTGCAACAACACCCGGATATGATTTAGTGATATCTACAACTTGTAACCGTGGCGATTGTGCCATTAACAAACTTCCCTAGCTAATACCCAGCAAACACTTAATCGGTTCATCGGGAGTACGGTATTTCCGCTTTATCTATGCGAAGCCGCCACAACTTTTATTTTTGCTAATAAACCACCTTAAAAGTGTGCCGCTTATGGTCTGAAGCTTAATGCTCCAAGATCTATTATAAAGTATATCAACACTGTCATAAGAAGTGCTAGCGACGTCGCAACAATTACCTTCAACCAAAGACGCGGCCTTATGGGCGCGCTCTCCGCGTTGCCTTTTTCAACCGTTTCACCGGCTTCATGGTATGAACGCGCCCCTATTGGTAACAACATAAAAAATATTAACCACCACACTATGATAAAGATGAGAGCAACCGAAAACCAAGTCATTAGCCTATATCCTCACCACGTGTACTTTCGTGACGGGCCGCTTTCCAATTGTGTCACCCAATGCCTTTCGGACAGTGCGCTTAACCATTTTTATTATGAAATCATCACTGATTTGTCTATCGGAGCCAGGCTTTTCCATCCCACTCTTTATAGCCTTAATCACCTGTTTATAAATCGACTCTTCTAGTTCGGCATCCAATACACCTTCAAAAGAGACTTCTGGTTCCCCGCACAAGTCACCTCGCGGCCCTGCAACAACCGTAACCAAAGCGACCCCATTATAGAGAAGCCTTTTTCTCTCCTGGATTACAGGGCTTTCAGAGGAAACGAGCCGGGATCCATCTATTGCAAGACGTCCCGTGGGCACCTCATCTACTATTTCAATACCCATTTGTGACAGTGCAGCCATATTCCCGTTTTCAACAACTTGCGTATGGGGTATCTGAGACTGAACTCCCAACCGACAGTGTTCAGCAAGGTGGCGGCGTTCTCCATGGACCGGAATCAATATTTTTGGCCGTGTCCAACGATACATTGTCACAAGCTCTTCTCGAGCGGGATGGCCTGAAACATGAACAAACCCATCTTGTTCTGTCAAAACTTCTACTCCTAAGCGCACCAATTTATTTTGAACGTTAGAAATTGCTAGTTCGTTACCAGGTATTTCTCGCGATGAAAAAATTACCGTATCACCAGCCTCCAACAAAACATTTCGATGTTTGCCACTTGCTATACGGGCAAGCGCTGAACCCGGTTCTCCCTGACTGCCAGTTACTGTAAGCAGAGTTTTATTAGCTGGTAAAAAACTAATTTCCTCTTCCGCAACGAATGGCTCAATATCCTCGAGGTAGCCATTCTCCAGGCTAGTGTCAGTATTTCGCCACAAAGAACGCCCGACCAAAGCCGTATGGCGACCAGTTTCAGTCCCTACCCGATTAATCGTTGCAAGGCGGGCAATATTGCTCGCAAAACACGCCACAGCGACCCGACCGGTACAGTTTGCAATAATCTTTTTTAGGCTTTGTCGAAGAACACCCTCTGAACCCGAAGCACCCTCAACGAATACATTTGTAGAATCGCACACTAGAGCCAACACTCCCTCGTCCCCAATTTGACGAAGCGCTTTTTCGTCTGTTCTTCGGCCAATAAGTGGGTTGGGATCAATCTTCCAGTCTGTAGCGTGGACTACTATTCCTCCACCACAACGTATAATTAAAATATTTCCCTCAGGGACAGAGTGCGCAGCTGAAATAAAATCAACAGAGAACTGGCCAATTGTCTTGCTTCCGCCAACTGGAACCTCATAGAGATCTACTTGATTTAACAAGCCTACCTCATCCAATTTTCTCCGCAAGATGCTTACAGCGAACGGAGTAGCGTATATTGGACACCTAATCTTGTTCCATAGGTATGGAACCGCACCGATGTGATCTTCGTGGGCATGGGTGATCAACAGACCCGCAAGTCTTTCTCTTTCTTCAATAATAAAAGAAGGGTCTGGCGTAAAGACATCGACACCATTCGCAGTACCGTCGGCAAATCCAATCCCCATATCAACCATCAGCCATTGGCCATCGTAGCCATAAAGGCTCATGTTCATGCCAATTTCTCCAGCACCACCCAACGGAACAAAAAATAATTCATCAACTGTCATTTGGTATTCAAGCCATGGACCTTTAGTAGACCTCTAAGGGTCAAGTCTTCATCTACATCTTTTATCGCTTCGGTCGCTAACTCGAATAACGGTGCGAGACCCCCGGTCGCGATTACAGGCAAATCTGCTCCAAATTCTTTACATAACCGAGTAACAATACCCTCTATTAGACCGACATAGCCCCAATAGATTCCAGACTGCATCGCGGTACTAGTTCGCGTACCGATGACCGTTGGCGGTGGCTCCACGGAAACACGGGGCAGCATGGCGGCAGCTTGATGAAGCGCTTCAATCGACAGGTTGACCCCGGGAGCAATTACACCCCCAATATAATCACCCTCGTTATTTATTACATCAAACGTTGTCGCAGTACCAAAGTCCAAAACGATTAGTGGACCACCATAGGTCTCGTTCGCAGCAACAGCATTGACCAAACGATCAGCGCCAACCGATTCTGGGGAATCAACTAGGACCTTTAAACCCAGCGTTACGCCACGCTCCCCAACAATGAGCGGCGTAACATCAAAATAATTAAGACAAAGTTCTTTTAGACTAAATAATGTGTCGGGGACCACCGTCGCAAGAATCGCCGAACCCACATCCTGTGGATCCAGTCGCGCATGTTTCATCAACTGAAGTAACCATACGCCGTATTCATCAGCGGTCCGCCTGTAATCGCTAGCTCGCCGCCACATACCCCGCCTTTTTTCACCCTCATATAAGGCAAAGACTATATTTGTATTCCCGCAATCAATCGTTAGTAGCATTCAGTTAGTCTTTCATCGGAAACATGACATCTCCTGTCGTGATCACTTGGCACACCCCTTCTGCATCCTTGAGAAGAAGCGCCCCGTCATCATTTAGTCCCTCAAATATACCCTCTATCAGCGTTTTGTTATTAGAAACCCTAATGATTTCTCCAACATCGTTTCCAGACGCCAACCACACCGCCCGCAAAGGCTGAAAGCCCTCCGCCAACCAACGGCCAAACCACCGTTCAAAATGAACGCATACTTCCTCGGCACATTGATCAGTCGTACATTCGATTCCCGATTCCGCCATTAGGTCAGTTGTCGGGTATCTCATTTCGACTGAACGCGGCGAAAACCTGAGGTTTATTCCAATACCAACAACATATTTATCATCCTCAGCTGCCTCGATAAGTATACCCGCAATTTTTTTTCCATTGATAAGGATATCATTAGGCCACTTAAGAGAAAAAGAGAGACTTGGCGCCAACTCGGAAATTGCATCAAAGGCCGACAGACCAGCTACAAATGCTAGTTGGCCCGGCGCGCGATTACCCGGAACCACTGCACAAAGTGTCATATGCAGATTACCAGGCCTAGAGTGCCAAACTCTGCCATGCCGGCCGCGCCCCTTAGTCTGTGTCTCTGCGATATAGACATGCCCCGGCGGAGCACCGGAACGAAGTGCTTCCGCGTTGGTACTGTCCAACGTTGAAAATTTAAGCATTTTATAACCGTAAGGACTAATCAATTAGGCCTCCGTTAGCCCCTATCTCTAACCACCTGAGAAAAGAGCAGCTGCTGCTTTTGTTGCGGCATTGACTATCGGAGAGGGAAAAATGAAGAATAATAATGTAAACACAGCCGCGAACGTTGTTATCACAACAACTTCACGCCCGGCGGTCCTGTCAAACGCATCAGCCGGTTCATCAAAATACATTATTTTGACGATTCTCAGGTAGTAATAAGCCCCCACGACACTCGTCAATACCCCCACAATAGCGAGTAGGTATAACCCTTCATTTACCGCGGAAAGAAAAATGTAGAGTTTGCCGAAAAAGCCGGCTAGCGGTGGTATACCCGCCATTGAAAACATGAAAATTCCCATCGCAGCCGCCATTAAAGGGTGATTACGTGCTAGACCTGCCAGGTCATCTATATTTTCTGTCAACAATCCCTGTCGCCTCATCGAAAGAACGCAACCAAACGCGCCAATATTCATCGCAAGATATATCGTCATATAGATACCGATGGCGCTTATCCCTTCTTTGGAGCCTGCCGCCAGGCCAACTAAAGCAAAACCAACATGCCCGATTGAACTATAGGCAAGTAATCGCTTTATATTTTTCTGCCAAATTGCAGCAAGTGCGCCAAGAAACATTGATGCAACGGCAATAAATATAACGACTTGCTGCCATTCTTCATAAAGCTCCCCAAACGGGCCAACCATCACCCGAACGAGAAGCGCTATTGCCGCTATCTTCGGAGCGACCGCAAAAAACGCAGTAATAGGGGTCGGGGCGCCCTCATAAACGTCAGGCGTCCACATATGAAATGGTACTGCAGAAACTTTGAATGCTAAGCCCGCTAACAAAAACACTAAACCAACCACGACCCCGATACCGGGGTCGGCGTTCGGGCCAGTAAATAAGCCCGCGAGCTCCGCAAAACGGGTGGTACCGGCAAACCCATATATTAGCGAAGCGCCGTAAAGCAGCATACCTGATGATAGAGCACCCAGAACAAAATATTTTAGCCCAGCTTCCGATGATTTCGTTGAATCACGTCGGAAGGCCGCGATGACATATAACGCCAGGCTTTGAAGTTCCAGCCCAACATATAAAGAAATCAGGTCATTCGCGGATACCATTAACAGCATCCCGAGGGCAGCAAACAAAATTAGAATTGGAAATTCAAAACGCTGTATTTTTTCCCGTTCGTTGTAGTTTAACGACATCAAGATTGCGAGTGCTGATCCAAGCAATATCAGCCATTTCATAAATGTCCCAAATTGATCAACGATAAATTGACCACCAAACGCAATTTGAACATTATCAGGTAAAAATGACATGACCACGCCAGTGGATAAAAGCGTTAGCACCGATAACCACGAGATGCTTTGGGCGCCTCTGTCACCGCGAAACACGCCGAGAAGTAATAACACCATGGCAGCTACCGCTAGAAATAACTCTGGCACGATAGGATAAATATCAGCAGTTGTGACCATACGAACGACGACGCCCTACTTTGTTACAACAGTGATCAATTGCAACTTATTCATCGCTAATTCGTGCTGTTGCAAAAGGTTCGAAACCGAGACGTCTATGACGTCCAGAAATGGTGCAGGCCACACACCCATCCAGATTGTGACTCCGATTAGAGGGGTAAAAATCGCTATTTCACGAGGGCTAAGGTCTAATATTGCTTTTAAATCATCTTTTTCCAACTTACCGAAAACTACCCGACGGTATAAAAACAACATATAAGCAGCACCTAAGATTATTCCGGTTGTCGCTAATGCCGCCACCCAGGTATTCACTTTAAAGGCACCAACAAGAACTAAAAATTCTCCTACGAACCCGCTGGTACCTGGCAAACCAACCGAGGCCAGCATAAACACCATAAATACAAATGCATATTTTGGCATCCGTTCAACCAATCCACCGTATCGTTTGATTTCTCGGCTGTGAATCCGATCGTACAATACTCCGACACACAAAAATAAGGCCCCAGACACAAAGCCATGACTAATCATCTGAACAATCGCGCCTTGAACACCCTGTTGTGTGAGCGTGAATATCCCAATCGTGACGAATCCCATATGCGCAACAGAAGAATACGCTATTAGTTTCTTCATATCTTCTTGTGCAAGTGCCACCAGGGAGGTGTAAATTATCGCGATTACGGACAGAACGAATATTAGCGGTGTAAAATATTCTGTTGCATAGGGCAGCATCGGCACAGAGAACCTCAAAAACCCATAGGCACCCATTTTCAATAGGACCCCGGCTAATATAACGGAGCCCGCCGTTGGTGCCTCTACGTGTGCGTCTGGCAACCAAGTATGGACCGGCCACATTGGCACCTTAACCGCAAAACTGGCGAAGAAAGCAAGCCAAAGCCAAAGCTGCATTCGGGGATCTAAAACAACCTCCAACAGCCTCGGGATGTCGGTAGTTTCCGTATCAAAATAAATCACCAAAATGGCAACCAACATCAATACAGAACCGGTCAATGTATAAAGAAAGAACTTGAACGCGGCATAGACCCGGCGTTGGCCTCCCCAGACGCCGATAATCAAGAACATTGGAATTAAAACCGCTTCAAAAAAGATGTAGAAAAGCACAATGTCCAATGCACAGAACATCCCGACCATGAGCGTTTCCAGTAAAAGAAACGCGATCATATACTCCTTTACGCGGTGCTCTATTGCTTCCCAACTTGCCAAAACACATATCGGCGTCAAAAAAGTCGAAAGCAAAATGAAAAATATCGAAATACCATCAACGCCCATATGGTAATTAATTCCAAGAGAGCCAATCCACGGAATTTTCTCAACGAACTGGAATTGAGAAGTGGTATTGTCAAAACCAATCCAAAGAAAAATTGACACTATAAATGTTGCGATAGATGCCCATAACGCTGTCGCGCGGGCATTACGCGCAACCGTCTCCCGATCACCTCTAATAACAAGTATCGCGAGTGCACCGAGTGTTGGTAAAAACGTTGTTAAAGAGAGAACCGGGAAGTCGATCATTACTTAACCTGCCCGCACGAACAGATACCATGTCACTATAGCCACCACACCTATAAGCATTGCGAACGCATAGTGATAAAGATAACCCGATTGCAGTCCCGAAACCCTCTGAGCAAGATATCGGGCAACACCAGCCACCCCATCTGGCCCGAGACCATCTATGACCCCCCCATCACCGTCTTTCCAAAGATTACGCCCTAAACGATGTGCGGGTCTCACAAACAAGAACTCATAGACCTCATCGAAATACCATTTATTAAGCAAAAACTTGTACGTAAGGTGAAAATATTGCGTCAAAATTCGCGGGATATTTTTGTTTTTTACATAAAAGTAGTACGCGGCTGCAATTCCTAGAACGGCTACGATGATAGGCAACACTTTAACCCAGGTTGGAACGTGGTGCGCGGCTTCAATTGGATTTGTACCTGGGAGAACAAAGATTGACTGACCCCAGAACTCTTTTAGATTATCGCCGACAAACCATTCATACCCGAGGTACCCCGAAAAAACAGCACCGGCAGCAAGAACTACAAGAGGAATAATCATAACTTTAGGTGATTCATGGACATGCGCCAACGTTCGTTCGTCGGCCCTGCTCTCTCCATGAAACGTCATAATTATAAGCCGCCATGAATAAAATGCGGTTAAAATTGCTGCAACAATCCCAAGCCAGAACGCATATTGACCTACACCGGTGTGGGCGCCGTAAGCCGCCTCTAATACGATATCTTTAGAATAAAAACCCGCGAAGAATGGAATACCTGCCAGGGCAAGGCTGCCTATCCACATAAGAGTATAGGTCACAGGAATCATCCTCCAGATTCCGCCCATTTTGCGCATATCTTGCTCAGACGACATCGCGTGAATCACTGAGCCAGCACCGAGAAACAGCAAGGCCTTAAAAAACGCATGGGTCATCAGGTGAAAAATACCAGCCGAATATGCCGAAACACCACACGCAAAAAACATATAACCCAACTGGCTGCAGGTCGAATATGCAATTACACGCTTTATATCATTTTGACAGAGGCCAATGGTAGCCGCAAAGAAAGCCGTTGATGCCCCTACGATTGTTACCATTGTTAGTGCGTCAGGCGCATATTCAAACAGTGGTGAGAGCCGTGCGACCATAAAGACGCCAGCGGTCACCATAGTTGCGGCATGGATGAGGGCCGACACCGGAGTAGGGCCCTCCATAGCATCAGGCAGCCAAGTATGAAGCCCAAGCTGAGCGGACTTACCCATCGCACCAATAAACAGCAGGATACAAAGCGTCGTCATTGCGTGCGCCTCATAACCAAGAAACTGGATGTTGGTATCCGCTTTACCAGCCGCAGCAGCAAAAATTGTGTCAAAACTGATGGAATCAAACAATAGGAATACACCCATTATTCCAAGTGCAAAGCCAAAATCACCCACACGATTGACAATAAAAGCCTTTATAGCCGCCGCGTTGGCCTCAGGCTTTTCATACCAAAAGCCAATTAATAAATATGAGCAAAGTCCAACGCCTTCCCAACCAAAAAACATCTGTAGAAGGTTGTCAGCAGATACCAGCATTAGCATGAAAAAAGTAAATAGACTTAAATAGGCCATAAACCTTGGAATATGGGGGTCATGGCTCATGTAACCGACAGAATATACGTGAACCATTGCCGACACGACACTTACAACAAACACCATAACGGCTGTAAGCGTGTCAAAACGAAGGGTCCACCCAACTTCAAAAGAACCCGAGTCGATCCAGGAAAATAATTCAACGGTCCGAGGTGTACCACCAAGTGCCACCTCCGCCAGAATAATACACCCAAACACCGCTGATATAAGCATACAGCCACACGTGACAACCTGTGCCCCCGTGTTCTTCAACCAATGACCGAAAAACCCTGTAATAACAGCGCCAATCAAAGGCAAGAATATGGCTAACACGTACATTTGTCTTAGCCCTTCATCAGGTTGATATCTTCGACCGCGATTGATCCCCGGTTTCGGAAATAAACGACGATAACAGCGAGGCCAATCGCCGCCTCAGCTGCCGCAATAGCGAGCACAAGAAGTGCAAAAATCTGACCAACAAGGTCATTCAGATGTACCGAAAATGCAACAAGATTAATATTAACAGACAACAAGATGAGTTCGATGGACATTAAAATTATAATTACGTTCTTGCGGTTCAGAAAAATGCCAAACACACCAAGAGTAAAAAGAATTGCGGCAACGGTAAGGTAATGCGACAGCCCTATTTCGATCATACGTTAGACCCCGCTGCCCGTTTTTATGTCACGGATTTCTATTGATTCTTCGCGCGTCCGGGATACCTGGGTCGAAATACGTTGTCGTTTCACCCCCTCACGGGATCGCAGGGTTAAGACGATGGCTCCTATCATTGCAACCAAAAGTACTAAACCTGCAACTTGAAACAGATATATATAGTCCGTGTACAATACTTGCCCTATGGCGTGAGTATTGGTGGTATCAGTAATCGCGGGCGTTGGCAGAGCAATTCGTGATGCCGGATCAGCTGCAATCACCCAGCTACCCAAAATAAATACTAACTCGACAAGCAAAACCAACCCTATTAGCGCACCTATAGGTAAATATTGAAGAAACCCTTGCCGTAACTCCACAAAATTAATGTCCAACATCATTACCACAAAAAGAAAAAGGACCGCGACGGCACCAACGTATACAATCACTAGAATCATCGCGATAAACTCGGCTCCCAGCAGGACAAACAAACCCGCCGCATTAAAGAATGCCAAAATAAGAAACAACACCGAATGAACAGGGTTACGAGCCGAAATGACCATTACTCCTGCTGCTATAGTAATTGCCGCAAAAGCGTAGAAGGAAATTGCCTGAAGGATCATCCTGCGTGTCTCACCTATATGGGGCATCCGCGGACAAACGCCGGGCAAGGTGTCCTTCCCACCTATCCCCGTTTTCGAGAAGTTTTTCTTTGTTGTACATCAACTCCTCCCGCGTTTCTGTTGCAAACTCAAAGTTTGGTCCCTCGACAATCGCGTCGACCGGACAAGCTTCTTCGCAAAATCCACAGTAAATACATTTCGTCATGTCGATATCGTAACGGGTTGTCCGGCGGCTTCCGTCAGACCGAGGCTCCGCTTCAATCGTTATGGCTTGAGCTGGGCAAATTGCTTCACATAACTTACAAGCAATACAGCGCTCTTCTCCATTTGGATACCGCCGGAGAGCGTGCTCACCCCTAAAGCGCGGACTCAAAGGACCTTTTTCGAACGGATAGTTCAGTGTCACGCTGGGTTTAAATAGATATTTCAGGGTAAGTGCCATTCCAGAAACAAGCTCCGATAGAAGCAGCGCTTTGGTCGTATTTCGAAAAAAAGACATCACACCCTCATTCATGAAGCCGTATTAGGGAGCCAGCCAAACGTGATCAACGCGCCCGCGGTAACGGCAAGCCACACCAATGAAAATGGCAAAAACACCTTCCAACCAAGACGCATAAGTTGATCATACCGATATCGGGGAAATGTGGCACGCACCCAAAGAAACACAAAAAGGCACACTGCAATTTTAGCACCAAACCAAATTACACCAGGTATCCAATTGAAAGGCTCTATGTCAAATGGCGGTAGCCAACCGCCGAGAAACAACACCACCGTCAGGCCGCTCATTAGGATCATATTGGCGTATTCCCCTAAAAAGAATAAAGCAAACGTCATAGATGAATATTCAACATTATAACCAGAGACGAGTTCGGCTTCGGCCTCTGGTAGATCAAAAGGATGTCGATTTGTCTCAGCTAATGTAGAGACAAAGAAGATTACGAACATAGGCAGTAGCGGGAGCCAATACCAATTCCAAAAACCATCACCTTGCTGGGCCATTACAATGTCAGTCAGGTTTAACGAACCGACGCATAGCAGGACCGTAATGATTACAAAGCCTATTGCCACCTCATACGAAACCATTTGCGCGGCTGAACGGAGTGCACCTAGAAAGGCATACTTCGAGTTGCTTGCCCAACCGGCCATAATAATCCCATACACCCCGAGCGAAGAAATTGCGAAAAGGTAGAGGATGCCAACGTTAATATCTGCAAGAACCCAACCAGCATCAAAGGGTATAACCGCCCACGCAATGAGCGCCAGGATAAAGGTCAACATTGGTGCCAAAATAAAAACGACCCGATTTGCACCAGAAGGTATTACCGTTTCTTTAACAAGTAATTTCAAACCATCTGCAAGCGGCTGCAATAAACCGAACGGACCCACGACATTCGGGCCCTTCCGCAACTGCATGGCTGCAATAACCTTACGTTCAGCGAATGTTAGGTATGCAACGGCACCAGTGACAGGCAACACTATAAGCAAAATTTGCCCGAAAATGATTATACCGGGCCAAAGGTACACATTCCAGAGCTCAGCCATCGCTTCTCATTTTCTCCGGCGTCGAAGCTAAAAATTCATGCGTACAAGACGCCATCGTTTTCGATGCTCTACTTATGGCATTCGTCATATAAAAGTTTGTTACACGGTTAGTGAAGGGAGTGGTATTGATCTTTCCGGAAGACCCGAACTCTTCCCAATTTGCAACCTCTACATCATCAATAGATTTAAACACGGTGTTAATTTCTTCCATGCGCTTTCGAACACCACCAAGATCATTGTAGCCTAAGGGTTTGCCCAAAACGTCTGATAGCGCTCGAATGATAGCCCAGTCGTCTTTTGCCTTTCCCGGTGGGAATGATGCGCGGCGTCCCCGTTGAACCCGACCTTCTGTATTAACATAGGTGCCTTCTTTTTCGGTATAAGCGGCGCCGGGTAATACCACATCGGCAACATGCGCCCCCACATCACCATGATGCCCCTGATATACGACAAATGTTTCTTCAAGGCTTTCCAGGGTTATCTCATCAGCGCCCAGCAGATATAAAAATTCAATATCACCGGTTTCAATCCCGGCTATAATACCATCTGCATTTAAGCCTCCGTCACTGGGAACTAATCCGAGATCAAGCCCTCCAACACGAGCAGCCGCTGTGTGTAAAACATTAAAACCATTCCAGTCTGTGGAAACCGTACCGGTTGCTTCCGCAATTGAACGCACAGTGGAGAGTATAACGGAACCGTCATCGCGACATAGCGCACCCTGCCCAAGAATAATCATCGGTCGTTCAGCCTTATTCAAGATACTGGTGATAGGACTGTTACCAGCCTGGATCTCCAACAAAACATTTGGATCCACACCAAGGTGATCGTAGGCATAAGTGAGATCTACGTTTTCTCCGATCAAACCAATATTATAGCCGTCGACCTGCGATCTTTTCCTCAGACGGGCATTAATTATGGGGGCCTCGGTCCGTGGATTAGCCCCTACAATTAAACAAGCATCGGATCTTTCTATACCGGAAATTGTCGTGTTAAAAATATATCCAGACCGGGCTGTTGGATCTAATTTGCTCCCGTCCTGTCGGCAATCTATGTTTTTACAACCCAGGATCGACATTAAATCTTTAAACGCTGTCATCGATTCAGCATCACAAAGGTCGCCAACAAGACCAGCAATTCTAGTGTTTTCGGTCTTCAACACCTTTTCCGAAATAGCCTCAAAGGCTTCCTCCCAGGTGGCTGGCCGTAACTTTCCATTAATTTTTATATAGGGTTGATCCAACCTTTGCTTGCTCAACCCATCAAAAGCATATCGTGTTTTATCCGAGATCCACTCTTCGTTAATATCTTCATTGAGTAGGGGGAGAATTCTCAAAACCTCCCTGCCGCGAGTGTCGATACGAATATTGCTTCCAACAGCGTCCATCACATCAACAGATTCTGTTTTACTCAACTCCCAAGGTCGCGCTTCAAAGGCATAAGGTTTGGACGTTAGGGCCCCGACAGGACACAAATCAACAATATTTGCAGACAACTCGGAGGTAATCGCTTTTTCTACATAGGTTCCCACCTCCATAGTCTCGCCCCTACCAGTCGCGCCAAGGACTTCAACACCGGCAACCTCAGTCGAAAATCGGATGCACCGCGTGCAGTGAATACAGCGTGTCATGTGGGTTTCTATCAATGGTCCCAAATACTTATCAGTGACTGCTCGTTTGTTTTCTTGAAACCGCGAACGATCATAGCCATATGCCATCGCTTGGTCTTGAAGGTCACATTCACCGCCCTGGTCGCAAATGGGACAGTCGAGGGGATGGTTTATCAGAAGAAATTCCATGACACCATTTCGGGCCTTTTTAACAGACTCCGTATTCGTCCGAATGACCATGCCATCACCAACCGGCATCGCGCACGATGCTATCGGTTTAGGAGCTCTCTCCATTTCAACCAGACACATCCGACAGTTTCCCGCGATTGATAATCTTTCGTGATAACAAAACCTTGGAATTTCGATGCCGGCTTCCTCACATGCCTGTAGAACGGTTAGACCATCTTCAACCTCAATTTCTGTACCATCTATTGTGAGTTTCACCATGTTTGACGCCACCCCCTAAGCCCCAGTCTTTGAGTGGTGTATTGAAATACGGTCTTCGACTTCCTCTCGAAAGTGGCGCATAAGACCTTGTATTGGCCAAGCCGCTGCATCACCTAGCGCACAGATTGTATGTCCTTCAATTTCGTATGACACGTCTAACAAAAGATCTATTTCTTCAACCTCTGCCTCTCCTTTAACGAGCCGTTCCATCACGCGCCACATCCAGCCTGTCCCTTCGCGACATGGTGTACACTGACCACAGCTTTCATGCTTATAAAATTTGGAGAGGCGTGCTATGGCGGCAATTATATCAGTGGACTGATCCATAACGATGACAGCTGCGGTTCCGAGACCCGACTTCACATCACGTAGAGCATCAAAATCCATTAGCACTGTATCACATATGCTTTTAGGTATAAGCGGAACGGATGAGCCTCCCGGGATGACCGCCTTTAAATTACCCCATCCTCCCCGGACACCGCCCGCGTGCCGTTCTATGAGCTCCCTCAGGGGAACACTCATCTCTTCTTCCACGTTACACGGATTATTTACGTGTCCAGAAATACAAAAAACCTTTGTCCCAGTATTATTTTCTCTACCAAACCCCGCGAACCAATCCGCACCTCGTCGACATATTGTTGGCGAAACGGCTATTGTTTCAACATTGTTAATAGTCGTTGGAGACCCGTAAAGTCCTGTATTTGCTGGAAAAGGTGGCTTGATACGCGGTTGCCCCTTTTTGCCTTCCAAACTTTCTAGGAGTGCGGTTTCCTCTCCGCAAATATATGCGCCCGCACCACGATGAACATAAATATCAAAGTCATATCCGGAACCACATGCATCGTTTCCAATTAGCCCAGCCTCGTAGGCTTCCCTAACAGCAGCATCCAGGATAGAGCTCTCATTATAAAATTCACCCCTGACGTAGATATAAGCTGCCGCAGCGCCCATAGCGAAGCCTGCGACAAGACAACCCTCTATAAGCTTGTGCGGATCGTGCCGCAATATGTCCCGGTCCTTACAAGTCCCGGGCTCTGATTCATCAGCGTTAACGACAAGATAGGCAGGTCGCCCAATATTCTCTTTTGGCATAAATGACCACTTTAGGCCTGCCGGAAAGCCAGCTCCTCCTCGCCCACGAAGGCCCGAGTTTTTTATTTCTTCAACGATCCAATCGCGTCCCTTAGAGAGAATTTCGCGCGTACCATCCCAGTCGCCTCTTTGCTTGGCGGCCTCGAGGTTCCATTCATGGACCCCATAGAGATTAGTAAAAATACGGTCCTTATCGCTTAACATTATCTTTAATCCCTACCCCTGTCAGGGCGGTCAATCCTCCAGCAGGGCCAGACTTTTGCCGTTCGGTAGAAATACTGCCTGCCGTGGGGGGCTTGCCCTCACGAAAGGCTTGGATGATTTTACGCACTCCCTCCGCGTCTACATCTTCATAATAATCATCATCCACCCAAATAATCGGTGCGTTAACGCACGCTCCCAAACACTCAAATTCGCTGAGTGAAAACAAACCATCTTTTGTCGTGTTACCGACCTCGCAGTGGAGTTCCTCTTCGCATGCTTGTAAAATCACAGCACTACCTCGAAGCCAACACGGAGTAGTAGTACACACCCGCAATTCGTGCTTACCGCGAGGGCTATCGTGAAACATTTCGTAAAAGGAAACGACTTCGTAGACTCTGATTGGCGCCATTTCGAGTACGTCAGCCACATGATCCATTGCAGATCGGGGCAACCATCCGCCACACTGTCGTTGGGCGATATCTAGGAGTGGCAAAACAGCACTTGCTTTTCGTTCTGCGGGGTACTTACGTATATGCTGTTCTACCACCACTTTGGAACTAGCAGTAAATTCAAAAGACTCGAATGAATCGCTCACCGGTCAATCTCCCCAAACACGATATCCATTGACCCAACTATGGCTACCATATCCGCTAACATATGCCCCTTGGATAGAAATTCGGTCGCTTGAAGAAATGCAAAACCAGGCGCTCTAATTTTACAGCGGTACGGCTTATTACTGCCATCTGCTATAACATAAACACCAAATTCACCTTTTGGTGCTTCGACGGCGGTGTATGTTTCGCCAGCGGGAACATGGTACCCTTCTGTATAAAGTTTGAAGTGATGGATCAAGGCTTCCATTGATTGTTTCATCTCGCTTCGGAGAGGTGGAGAGATCTTATGATCTTGTGTCCTCACCGGACCCCCGGGCATCTGATCAATACACTGTCTAATAATCCTAAGACTTTGTCGCATTTCCTCTACCCGGACTAGGTAGCGATCAAAGCAATCTCCATTTTTTCCAACCGGTATTTCAAACTCAACCCGATTATACACATCGTAGGGCTGAGATTTCCTGAGGTCCCACGGGACCCCACTTCCACGCAGCATTGGGCCAGAAAAACCCCAATCGAGTGCATCTTCCTTCGTAACGATCCCCACATCCACTGTGCGTTGCCGGAAAATTCTATTTTCGGTTAGAAGTCCCTCAATATCACCAATTACCTCCGGAAAAGACTCACAGAATTCTGAGATATCTTCGAGTAAACCCTCAGGGAGGTCCCGATGCACACCACCCGGTCTAAAATACGCCGCATGCAACCTCGCTCCCGAAACTCGTTCGTAGAACTCCATCAATCTTTCACGTTCTTCAAAACCCCATAAAAGGGGCGTCATCGCGCCAACATCAAGAGCAAACGCACTGATGTTTAATATGTGATTTAGTATCCGTGTGATTTCACAAAATAGCACACGAACGAATTGACCTCTAATTGGAACGGCAATGCCCGCTAGTTTTTCAACAGCCAAGGCAAAGGCATGTTCCTGACACATGGGTGACACGTAGTCCAAGCGATCAAAATATGGAATCGCCTGCAAATAGGTCTTATGTTCGATAAGTTTTTCAGTTCCACGATGCAACAATCCAATATGGGGATCACACCTTTCAACAATCTCACCATCCATCTCAACAACAAGCCTCAAAACGCCGTGCGCTGCCGGGTGCTGCGGGCCAAAGTTCATCGTTAGGTTTTTTATTTGCGAATCTGCCATCAACCCGTATCCTCGGACGGCCCACCCTCAACTTTTTCGTCTCCGGGAAGGATATAATCAACCCCTTCCCACGGGCTCATGAAATCAAAATTACGGAAATCCTGGGTTAGTGAGACCGGCTCATAAACCACGCGTTTCTGTTCCTCATCGTAACGAACTTCAACGTAACCGGTGAGCGGAAAATCCTTGCGGAGGGGATGCCCTTTAAACCCATAGTCCGTCAACATGCGCCGAAGATCGGGATGATCTGAGAATAAGACTCCGAACATATCCCAAACTTCCCGTTCAAACCAACCCGCACTGCTAAACAAAGAAACCATCGAAGGAACAGGTGTTTCTTCATCAATTTTAGTTTTCACCCGTATCCGTTGATTATGCGTAAGACTCAACAAATTATATACAATCTCAAATCGTTCTTTTCGCTCGGGAAAGTCGGCCGCTGTAACATCAACAAGAACTTTAAAAAGGCAATTCGCATCGTCACGTAATCGTTTCATAAGGTCAGGGAGCTGGTCAGGAGACGTTAGAACTACGAGTTCACCAAATGACATGGACCAGGATAGGCCAGCGTGTTCGCCACTGCTGGCTATATATTCGCCAAGTTCATTTAGGGTTTCATCCATTGTCTAACAGTGTTCCGCAGTCCTACCGAGCGATTGTGCTGGTGCGCCGAATTTTTTTCTGTAATTGCAAAATACCGTATAAAAGGGCCTCCGCGGTTGGGGGACATCCCGGAACATATACGTCCACTGGGACAATCCGGTCACATCCACGGACAACTGAGTATGAGTAATGGTAGTAACCCCCTCCATTCGCACAACTGCCCATAGAAATAACCCAGCGGGGTTCGGCCATTTGGTCATATACTTTCCGCAAAGCCGGGGCCATTTTATTTGTTAGAGTTCCGGCAACAATCATAACATCCGACTGTCGCGGGCTTGGCCGGAATACCACCCCAAACCTATCTAAATCATAGCGACTTGCCGCCGTATGCATCATTTCTACTGCGCAACACGCTAATCCAAAAGTCATTGGCCACAGGGAACCCGACTGGGCCCAGGATACTAGTTTATCCATTTTTGCAACAACAAAACCCTTATCACTCAGATCATCTGTCACCTGGGTTAAAACAGAATCCTGCTCTGTGCCGGGCTTTAATGGACTACTTACTCCCACTCCAAAGCACCTTTCTTCCACTCATAAACGAAACCCACTGTTAAAACGCCAAGAAATGCCATCATGGACCAGAATCCGAATACACCAATTTCTGAAAGAGAGACTGCCCACGGAAAAAGAAAGGCAATTTCCAAATCAAAAATGATAAACAGTATCGCAACGAGGTAGAACCGAACATCGAACTGTCCGCGCGCATTATCAAAAGCGTCAAAGCCGCACTCATAAGCCGACATTTTCTCAGGATCCGGGCGTTGCCGCGCGATAATGTACGACGCCGCCACCGCGGCAATTGCCATCCCCGTCGCAATCCCGATAAAGAGCAATATCGGTAAATACTCTCGTAGCATTTCTTCCATACAAATACCTAGATTATGGACCCCGCTTCTTAAACGGGAAAGTATATCCCCTGCTAACGGTTATCAATTATTTCCAGTAACTTCGGGGGTGACATTGGAAGAGACTGTGGACGAACACCAATAGCATCACCAATCGCGTTACCGATAGCGGCCATAGTCGGCACTACTGGAACCTCGCCGACACCGCGAAGTCCGAATGGATGTTTTGGATTTGGCACTTCCACTATGACCGTATCGATCATCGGCACATCGGAAGTTACTGGCATACGGTAATCGAGGAAACTCGCGTTCTGTAATCGTCCGTCCTCACCGTACACGTACTCCTCATTTAAGGCCCAACCAATACCCTGCACAGCTCCACCTTGAAACTGACCTTCAACCTGCAAAGGATGAATAGCCTTACCGGCATCCTCAACCACCGTATACCGCGTAATATCTGTTCGGCCGGTCTCTTCATCAACTTTAAGATCAACGATATGAAGTCCAAACCCTGGACCCGCACCCGTTACATTCATCGATGCGGAAGCCGTCACCGCACCATGTGACATGGTCGTTTGAGTGGTAATGTCAGAGATGGAAAGCGGCTCAAAATCACCCACGTTGGCGCCTGCCGGCCGACACTCCCCGTTTTCAAAAATTACGGCATCCTCGGGCACATCCCAAATCTCGGCGGCACGTTTAACAAATTCGTCAATACACTTACGAGCATTGTCAACCACTGTCATCCCCACGGAATAAGTAGTTCGACTTCCAGCCGTAACACGATTAAAGCCCAAAGAATTGGTATCTGCCATGTTGATCCGCACTTTATCTACATCGATACCAAGCTCCTCAGCCGCCATCATCGCGATTGAAATTCGTGAACCAGCGACATCCGCGGTTCCCGTAATAACTGTAACAGAGCCATCGGGTGCTATATTCATCGAGGTTGAAGTTTCGCCTCCTCGATTAAACCAAAAACCCGCGCCAACACCGCGGCCTTCGCCCTTTTTAACGGGAGACTGATAATGTTCTGACGCCTTAGCTGCCTCAAGTGTTTCAATAAAACCAATCGGACCAAAGGTTTCACCATATATGGTTGTATAACCCTCCTTCGCTGCATTCTTCAATCGGATGTCAATCGGGTCCATATCGATCTTATTTGCCAATTCGTCAATCACGCCCTCCACGCCAAATACTATCTGCGGAACGCACGGTGCTCGAAAAGCATTTACTTTTGGACGATTAGAAACGACCTCAAAGGACTCTATGTACACATTCTCTAGATCGTATCGTGTAAACATGGCGTTAGGGGCATTGAAATACATTGAGCCCGTGTATATTCCTGTTTGGAAAATCAGTTCGGCCTGGGCCGCAGTTATACGACCGTCTTTCCGAATACCCATTTTTATTTTTGATTTAGTTCCCGAGACTGGTCCAGTCCCGCGGAAAACTTCGTTTCGAGTCAAAGCCATTTTAACTGGCTTAGAAGCCTTTTTTGACAAGAAGATTGCAAGGGGTTCCTGATAAAAACCTGTTTTACCGCCAAAGCCACCGCCAAGCTCGGACATTCTCACATTTATCTTGGACGAATCAATCTTCAAGATTGCCGACAAGCGGTCCCGGTAGACATATGGTCCTTGAGTGCAACACCAAAGCTCCACCTGCCCGTCCTCTGAATATTCCGCCACGCAGCCCTGAGGTTCGATATACCCTTGATGCATAGGTTTGGAATCGAATTCGCGCTCAACGATAAAATCAGCGGCAGCAAAGCCTTTTTCTGTATCTCCCATCTTACTGACCATGCGTTCAGTGACATTGGTAGGTTGATCGTTTGGTTCATCAAGTCCCTTTGTCCGGATATAGTCATGCAAAATAGGCGCATCCGGCTTCATCGCATCTGCCGGATCAATAACATGCGGGAGCACC
The DNA here is from genome assembly GCA_036336685.1 of Pseudomonadota bacterium. Taxonomy (GTDB): domain Bacteria; phylum Pseudomonadota; class Alphaproteobacteria; order MPNO01; family UBA830; genus JAYZQT01. The sequence continues at coordinate 7,798 of JAYZFO010000041.1, read as the reverse complement.
TCATAATCCACCTTGATCAATTTAAGCGCTCTCTTTGCAATCGCGTCACTCGTCGCCGCTACTGCCGCGACCGGGTGCCCGTCAAACAAAGCTTTTTCCCGCGCCATAGCCGTTCTAGTAAGATCACCCGCCGCGCTTCCAGGCTCTATGTCCGGAAAATCATCCCGTGTTACCACGGCCTTTACACCTGGCAGTGCCTCGGCAGCACTGATATCAATTGATTTTATAATTGCGTGTGCATGCGGGCTTCGAAGCGTTTGCCCAAATAGCATGCCCGGAAGAAAAAAATCCGAACCAAATTTGGCCCGACCCATAACTTTATCCAGACCATCATGTTTAATCGGATTTGTACCCACAGTTTTCAGATCACGGGCGGCATCAAATTTTGAATCTTCGAGAATTGTTGCCATATTATGCTCCTCTCATTTCTTCCGCCGCCGCCATAACGGAGCGGACAATTTTATCGTAACCAGTACAACGACATAAATTCCCTGCGAGCCAAAAGCGTACCTCCGTTTCACTGGGGTCGGGGGTTCGTTCCAACAGAGCTTTGGCTGCCACTAAAATACCTGGGGTGCAAATACCGCACTGAAGACCATTAAACTCAAGAAAATTCCGTTGAAGTGGGTGCAGTGTATCGCCTTCAGCCATACCTTCTATGGTCTCCACAGATTTTCCATCTGCTTCGGGAGCTAAAACAAGACACGAACAAACGAGTTCGCCGTCAAGTATAATGCTGCACGCTCCGCAGTCCCCGGTTGAGCACCCCTCTTTGGTGCCTGTCAGTTCCAAGTTATTACGGAGTACATCGACTAAAGTTTGCCCGGGTTCGGTAAGAAATTCGTACTCATCACCATTTACAGTAGTTGTAACATGTACTTTTTTTGCCATTAGTTTGCCTTCGCCCTTTCCAGCGCCTTCAAGGCCGCACGACGGGCAATTACGCCCGCTGTTTTAATTCTATATTCCTTAGTGCCGCGCTTATCATTTATGGGATCACAAGCTCCGCGCACCGCCTCAACCATCTTGTCGAGGGCTGCGCCATCCACTTCGCTGCCAATTAATGCTTCTGACGCCTCGGAAACTAATAACGGTGTGGGAGCTACAGCGCCTATAGAAACTCGGGCCATAACACATTTCCCTTGATCATCCAAAACGACATTCACGCCACTTCCAACAACCGCGATGTCCATTTCCGTCCGTGGCGTCAATCTTAGATAACAATCACCCGAGTGGGCCGGACGTGGCGGAAATGCAAACGAGACAATCAACTCTCCCTCACCAAGCGACGTTTTCCCAGGACCGGTAATAATGTTTTCCACAGCTTCTTCACGGGGTCCATTAGGCCCTATAATTTTGGCAATGGCGCCAGCCGCAATAATTGCCGGAACACTATCTGCCGCCGGTGAAGCGTTACACAGGTTTCCGCCGATACTTGCTCGCCCTTTAACCTGGACAGACCCAATAAGAGCCACCCCTTCGCAAACGCCTGGCCAGGCCTCCTTAAAATCGTCATTATCCACGATAGTCATTCCGGAAACTGCGGCACCGACCGACCACGCTCCATCAACTTCGACCATATTCTTAACATCTGGAATATTCTTAATATCAACAAGAATGTCTGGTTCGATCATGTCAGCGTGCAATTGCACCAATACATCAGTGCCACCGGCAAAAATTTTTCCACCACCACTTGCACCGCTTAACAAAGAAACCGCCGCGTCAAGTGACACCGGCGCCTCATACCGTAACTCGGTCATCGTCCCGTTCCTTCCCTGTACACTTTCTTATTGGCCACTAATCAGCATCTGATAAGCAAACATTAGCGGATTTGTCCATCCAGAGTCACGCTAGTATGACAATAAACATCAAAAATCAAAAAATTGTTTCTTCTTATAAAATTTTCGAAATTACATTCCATCTGCCCATAAATCATCAAAGCCGGATTTAATCACATTTCATCAAATAGAAACACAGGTTTGGCAGCAAATTAATAGTGGCGTATTTCTATAAGCTATCGATACACTTGTTATAAACGCGATGCGGCCAAAGACCATCAAACAGGAGACACACAATAGTAGAAATAATAGGGATTAAGGAAAAAACCATTCCACTATCCTCAAATACCCGAAATGCGAGCATAAATTTTTCGGGTATGACTGCAAGCGCTGTCGTAATCGTGTCGGATGTAATCCGTAACGGCAAATCGGTAATGGGGTTCGCATTCGACTCGATTGGACGTTACAGTCATGGGGGGATTTTACGTGAACGTTTCGTTCCTCGCTTTTTAGACGCAAACCCAGAAGACTACCAAGACTCGGACCGAGGTGGTCTCGATCCCTTCAAAATATGGAACATCCTAATGAGGGGGGAAAAGCCGGGCGGTCATGGTGAAAGGCCGGGCGCCGTCGGGTTGCTTGACGCTGCCGTATGGGACCTTGCAGCCAAGTTAGAGGACAAGCCCCTATGGCGTCTTCTTGCCGAACGTTTCGGTGATGGAACCGGACATGCACGCATTCCCGTCTATGCCACGACCGGTCACTATCACTCGGAGAATGATATCGCCCAGTTAGGAAATGATGTTGGGACTTGCCTTGATCTAGGCTTCAATACAGTAAAGATCAAAGCGGGAGGTGCTACTCTTTCGGAGGACGAGCGTCGTATTGATACTGCGCTTGGGGTCATTAACGACCAAGGTTCACTAGCGCTTGATTTGAATGGGATAATGTCTCAAACAGAAGCGGAAGTATTTATAAAAATAATAGGCGATCGTGACCTAGCCTGGTTAGAAGAGCCTGTTGGTCCTTTAGATTTCGAGGCGACCAAAGCAGTTGCTCATTCAACGGATATACCTATAGCCACCGGAGAGAACCTGTTTTCCGCCGAGGATACGCGGAACCTCTTGTTATACGGCGGCCTGCGACAGGACCGTGATATTTTGCAGATGGATATCTCCTTGAGTTACGGAATCGTCGAATACCTAAGAATCCTTGATGAACTGAAACTGCACGGCTGGTCCCGAAACCAATGTGCCCCGCACGCCGGACATTTATTAGCCTTTAACACCGTTGCGGGTTTGGGTTTAGGCCTACACGAGACTGCACCTCATGGAGATCTCTCATCAGCATTAAAAGTGAAAGATGGTTTTGTCCAACCAACGACAAGCCCCGGTGTCGGTTTTGAAAACCACCCCGGCTTTAAATTAATTTTTGACGATATTGCCTCCTCACATTTATAGGGTATGTAACAACCCCGCTCAAATATAACATGTGGAGCAATCACCAAAATGTAGGCAAACCTGTATTGGTAAATTACTAACTAAACTATTGAAGTAACACACGGGCTTCTGAAGGTATTCAGACATAATGGCAGATAAAAAAGAAAATTCCATTATTGGGCGCAATTTTCCAAGGAAGAACGCCCGTTCTTTGGTTGCTGGGCGTGGTCAATATATTGAGGACATAACGCTACCCCGAATGGTGCATATCTGCTTTGTCCGAAGTCCTCACGCTCACGCCCGAATTATAGGCATTAATACTAACAACGCCGAGAATCTAGACGGTGTTATTCGAATTATCACCGGTACCGAAATGGCAACAATTTGTGCACCCTGGCAAGGAATTGCGGACCATCTGCCCGGGTTGCGCTCTCCCTACCAACATCCATTGGCTATAGACCGTGTCGCTTGGCAGGGAGAGCCTGTAGCGTTGGTCGCAGCTGAAACCAGAGCCCAAGCAGAAGATGCCGCCCAGGCTGTGATCGTCGATTGGGAGGCGATGCCATCCGTATCAAATCTTCGGACCGCCCTCGATTCCGACTCGCCGCTTGCTCACCCCGAATACGATAATAACCTTGCTTTCCAGCAGGAACTAACAAAAGGTGAGGGCCAAGCCGCGCTCGACAAGGCGGCAGTGGTCGTTGAGCGAACATTCTATTTTAGCCGCCAGACCGGCGTCACATTGGAACCCCGCGGCCTTATCGCCGATTTTAGGAACGAGACCCAATCCCTCACCCTTCATGCTTCTCACCAATCACCTTGGCAACAAAAGGATGTAATTGCTTGCCAATTTGGTCTCGACGAACACGAAATAAGGATAATCACTCCCGACGTTGGAGGTGGCTTCGGTCTCAAACTACAGGTTTACGGCGACGAGATAGCAACTGTCGCAACGAGTATAATGTTAAATCGGCCAGTTAAATTCATCGCGGACCGACTTGAGGCCTTCATATCCGATACTCATGCACGCGAAATGTATGTAACGGCACGAATGGGTTTAAACGATGATGCCTTAATAGAAGGCTTATCATTAGACGTTACCGGAACCGTCGGCGCATACTCTTCTCACCGCCGAATAGGAATTGCGGATGGGGCAATGACGGTCCGAAACACCGGTGCGGGGTATGCGATAAATAATTACGACGCACGTCTAAGAATTGCATTTCAAAACAAACCATCTAGCGGCGTATACCGGGGAGTAGGCCAACCCATAGCGTGCGCCGTAACGGAACAGATGATTGACATTGCTGCCAGTCAAATGGAAGTGGACCCAATCGAAATTCGTCGTAAAAATTATCTTTCTTTAGACGCGTTTCCCTGCCCAACCCCGGGTGGCGCGATGATGACGCCACTTTCATTAACTGCATGCCTCGAGTCACTTTTTAATTTGATGGAGTATGACAAAAAGCGAGCGGAACAGGTCCGACAAAAAGCCAACGGCAAACTCTACGGCATCGGGATCGCAACTGTGGTTGAGTTTACAGCGGTCGGGCCAGCGATATATGGCCCGGCTGGAGCACGTTTAACCACACAAGATGGTTGTACCGTCAGGCTAGAACCATCGGGTAAAGTGGTTTGTATAACTTCGGTTACGGAGCAAGGTCAGGGAACGTGGACCGGCCTTTCGCAAATTGTGGCAGATCAGCTTGGTATCAATCCAGACGATGTACGTATGGTGGCGGGTGATACGGCTGTAACACCCTACGGTGGCGGTGCCTGGGCATCCCGTGGACTAACGATAGGAGGTGAAGCAGCATTGAAGGCCTCAAACGCCTTAAGGGAAAATATTCTGACCCTTGCAGCCGCAATCCTGCAAACGGACCCCAGCCAACTTACCCTTAAGGGCGGAATAGTGAGCGATATTGAGGAAAAGGGTGGTCAGACACGAATAAGTTTGTCTGAGCTGTCCGAAATTGGCCATTTCCGGCAAGACACTCTGCCCCAGGGCATCCAGCCGGAGCTAGCCGTAACACGGCACTATTTTCCTGATCAAAACGCTGCGGCAGTCGGAAATGGAATGGTTGGTGCAACAGTGCACATTGATGAGGATACTGGTTTCACTTCAATTGATGGTTTGTGGATGGTTGACGACTGTGGCCGTGTAATTAACCCATTATTAGTTGATGAGCAGGTTCGGGGCGGACTAATACAAGGTGTTGGTGCGGCGTTATGGGAGGAATGCCTGTATGATCCCAAGGGTCAGCTCATGAATGGAACGATGGCTGATTACCTCGTACCCATGTCCAGCGAAATTCCTGACATATCAGTAGCTCACGTTGAAACCCCGCTAGAAGGGACAGAGCTAGGCACAAAAGGGGTAGGCGAAGTGGGGACGGTTGGAGGACCGGCAGCTATTCTGCTTGCGGTCAATGACGCACTTCATTCGGTGGGCGCCCATGTAGACCGTATGCCCATCACCCCAGAGGTTGTACTCACCGCACTCTCCAAGAGATAAAAACAACGTACTTGTTTTGCTTGGACAAAAGACGATAAAGAAAAAGCAAGATCTAGCTTTGAAACATTCTCTTACTTGAATAAAGCGGTCGGCTGGAATGAGGGGGACTCAAACCCAAAACCGCTATATAAATAGTCAAAAGACGGTTTGGAGGATTATTATGGATGAACAAAGTTATATTTTAGGCCAGGAGCAACTGGGCGGCCCCTTGGCATCGCGTTTCATTGATATCGATTCGATTCCATGGAAGCCGACCCAGTGCGAAGGGGTCGAGACAAAGGTGCTGATGGAGGACAAGGAGCGCGGGCTCCTGACCGTGCTCACCCGCTGGCAACCGGGCGCCACATTGCCTGATCACGAGCATACCGACATTGAACAGACCTACATCCTGGAAGGCAGCATCGTTGACGGGGAGGGTGAAGTGACAGCCGGCAACTATGTATGGCGGCCCAGCGGCAGCCGGCACGCGGCGACTGCGCCCAATGGCTGTCTCTCACTTGCGATCTTCCTCAAGCCCAACGTGTTCCTGTCGGGCGAAATCGAAGGTTCCGAGTTCAAATAGTCTTTCTGGCAACACCGACGAGCGAAGGCCGGATAGTCATCCCGGTTTGGATTAATCCTTATAATTAGTCAAAAGACTATTCTCTTTTGTTTCATCGGAAAACTCTAAGCACCAGTGCGTATGGAGCTACTTATTCACCTCTAACCCCACAAAACGGCGTAGTCGAACGAAAAACGTACAGTCAAAGTCAGGATAAAGCTTTGATCCGTTTTTCGCTCATGACTAAATTGGTGCGGCAATCCTGAGATGCCCAGTTTCCTGATCGCAGTTCAGTAAATCGACGCGCTTGGCAGCAATTCGAAAAGTTTGCCCGGTTTCCCGAAGGTTCCAGGTCACGCGACCTGAAAACCAACGCTGTTCATTGCGCCGGTACTCCACAAACATCAAGTACCCCTTGGCGGTCAAACGGTCACCTTCATCGGACTCGATCCGGATATTGGACAAATGCCGGTTGGTGCGCGACGGGGGCCATTCGAGTGGCGAAAGATCGTTCTTCAGCCTATCAATGCGCATACGCAACAGCGGTACGTCTTCATAAAACAACGACACATGATCCAAGGCGCTTTCCTGGCCCCATGCATAGGGCATCCAATATTCCGCTTCCGGCAACAGCATTTCCAACCAAACGTCCCATTCGCGTTCATCCAACAAGCGTGATTCCTCTATCAAGGTTTTCTGGACCGCGTACCAACGCTCCATTGATACTGCCATTTTACGCACCTGCCATATATTCGGCCCAGGCGCGATGTTGGTTACGCATCGCGACCTCATTCGTGCCTACCCCACTGGTCGCATCGTTCGTCACCATTTCCTGATCAATCCCACGTGACCAGTCGAGCCATTCTATTGATCCAAACTCGAGCGCCTCCTGAATGCGTTCGAACACTTCGTGATCGTCACTGGTGACAATGGAGGATGGTGAATTGTTTGCATTAACCATGCGAACGGATGCTTCGAACATCTTGTCCGGGGCGCCACCCCGGCGAAAAATATACCCGTGCTGTTCAGTATTATTCTCAGCAGTCGGGTGCAGGATACGGATCTGCGCGAGACGCGAATTTACGAACAGGTTCGGATAAACGATTGTGTTATGGCGGTTGAACCCGAGAATCAAGTTAGCCGACTGTTCACCGTGTTTTTCGACCATGATGTCGCGGTACTGCGCTTGCAACGCCCGCCAACCATCTTCGTCCATCACGACTTTCTCAGCGTCCTCGTCGATGGATTTGGTTAAGAACCCACCCATCCAGCAATGCCCCCGAGGTAAAGCAGCGACCTGTAACTGGTCCCATTCCGAAACGCTAAGACCATTTGCTTTAACCGTGTCCCATTCGATGGACGGCTCGCGCCCGCCGTGATCCGCCCTGTTGGCAGCATCGACAGCGCTGTTATGCAAAATCTGTGGATGCAAGAGGTCGATCGAATTTTCTATCTGCAGTTTCCAGTTACCGCGATAGCGCTGGACGGTTGTGCCGCCTGCCATTTCGAGGGTCCCATCCGGCGA
>JAYZFO010000040.1:0-14006 GCA_036336685.1 Pseudomonadota bacterium | reverse complement strand
AATGTATGGCGAGGGTATTTCGAAAATGGGAGAATTGATTGATCTTGGAGTTAAAGCCGGAATTGTAGAAAAATCTGGTTCTTGGTTTTCGTATGGTGATCAACGAATTGGTCAGGGACGCGAAAACGCGAAAAGTTTTTTGCAGACCAACACCGATATATCAGCACAATTAGAGCGAGAGATACTAGAGCATGCCGGGATTTTGAATGGGGCGGCAATGACCGACCCACCGAGTATCGTCGAAGATGACGAGGAACCGGATGAGGTGTAAAGGAGCTTTTTTCTTGGGAAGATGAAAAAAGAAAGTGCCATAAAAAATAAAGGGCTCCGACTGCGGGGCCCTTTTTGTTATGTGTTGCGTATTTGTGTTATTAAGAACTAAGGCGTGGATTTTATTATTTAGTCGAGCGCTTACGGAATTGGCTGTGGGTTTATAAGGGCCTAACTAATAATGACTTCTACAACAAATGAAATCCGAGCTAAGTTCCTGGACTACTTTGCCGCGAACGGTCATGAGGTTGTCTCATCATCGCCACTAGTACCGCATAACGACCCTACTTTGCTTTTTACCAATGCCGGAATGGTGCAGTTTAAGAACGTTTTTACCGGAGTGGAAACTCTTCCGTTTAAGCGAGCAGCGACTTCGCAAAAATGTGTCCGAGCCGGCGGAAAACATAATGACTTAGAAAACGTTGGTTACACGGCTCGGCACCATACATTTTTTGAAATGTTAGGGAACTTTTCCTTTGGTGATTATTTCAAGGATGATGCAATTGAGCATGCATGGAACCTTGTGACCAAGGAATACGGTATTTCATCAGACAAGTTATTGGTCACGGTTTTTAGTGAGGATAATGAAGCTTTTGAATTGTGGAAAAAAATAGCCGGGCTCCCTGAAAGCCGCATTATCCGAATACCGACAAGTGATAACTTCTGGTCAATGGGGGATACCGGACCGTGCGGCCCGTGTTCCGAAATTTTTTATGATCACGGCGATAGCGTACCGGGTGGCCCGCCGGGTAGCCCTAACGAAGATGGTGACAGGTTTATAGAGATTTGGAACCTAGTTTTTATGCAGTTCGAGCAGATCGATGCCGATAATCGCGAAGACTTACCCAAGCCTTCGATTGACACAGGGATGGGTTTAGAGCGGCTTACAGCGGTTTTGCAGGGAAAACACAATAATTACGACATTGACCTGATGCGGCGCTTGATAGAGGCGTCGGCTAACGCCTCCGGAGTAGACCGAGATGGCGATTATCAACCCTCGCATCGCGTAATCGCGGACCATCTTAGGTCATCAAGTTTTCTAATAGCTGATGGCGTCTTGCCATCGAATGAGGGCCGCGGGTACGTCCTCCGTCGTATAATGCGGCGCGCTATGCGTCACGCCCACATTATGGGTTGTACTGAACCACTGTTATGGAGACTTGTGGATACCCTTTGCGCTGAAATGGGTACTGCGTTCCCAGAATTAAAGAGAGCGGAAGCATTGATTAGTGAAACGCTAAAGTTAGAAGAAACGCGGTTTAAGGAAACATTGGATCGTGGTCTTCGTCTGCTTGAAGAAGAGACGTCAAAACTTGGGGAACGTGAAGCGCTAGACGGCGCTGTTGCATTTCGGCTTTATGATACATACGGGTTTCCACTGGACCTTACTGAGGACGTGCTTAGGGGCCAGGGACGCTCAGTAGATATACCTGGGTTTAACGTGGCCATGGACAAACAAAAGGCGGAAGCGCGAAAAAATTGGATAGGGTCTGGCTCCAGATTAGATGAGGCGTTTTGGTTTGATGTGAGGGAGAAGGTCGGTGGAACCGAGTTTCTTGGGTATACCACGGAGATAGCGGAAGCAGAGATAACCGCACTAATAATCGACGGCAAGGAGCAACAAGAGGCTCAAGAAGGTAGTGAAGTCGAATTGCTCGCTAACCAAACCCCGTTTTATGCAGAAGCGGGAGGCCAACAAGGAGATATTGGCACGGTCCTAACTGAAGGTGCCAAGTTAGATATTATCGATACGAGGAAAGAGCTAGAAGACATACACGTCCATATAGCGAAAGTTGTCGCTGGTACTGTTCATCAGGGCGATGCCGCAAATTTTGAGGTAAATGGGGCGCGTCGTGTCACGCTTCGAGCGCACCATTCTGCAACACATCTTCTGCATGAAGCGCTGCGTCGTCGGCTTGGCGAACACATAACCCAAAAAGGCTCAATGGTCGCGCCCGATAGGTTACGATTTGATGTTTCGCATCCCCGAGCGATCACATCTAACGATTTGCGCGCGGTAGAATACGAGGTTAATACGCGCATACGTCTGAATACTCCAGTCGAGACTCGTCTAATGACCCCAGAGGACGCGATAGAGAATGGCGCGATGGCCTTGTTTGGCGAAAAATATGGAGATGAGGTGAGAGTCGTCGCAATGGGAGGCCAGGCGGAACCATTTTCTGTCGAGCTTTGTGGGGGAACCCACGTCGCTCGCACCGGTGACATAGGATTTTTTCAAATCTTATCAGAAAGTGCGGTCGCTGCCGGGGTGCGAAGGATCGAAGCTGTCGCCAGTTTGAGTGCCGAGACGCACGTTTATCAACAACTAGATTTGCTAGATGAAGTTTCACTTGAGCTTCGGAGCAGTCGGGGCGACGTTTTAAAGAGAGTAAGTAGCCTGCTTGGAGATCGTAAAAAACTCGAAAGGGAACTCTCGGACCTGCGGCGAAAACTTGCAAGTGCCCCTAATCCTGATGGGGATAATGCTGGAGCTAACGTTTTGGAAATCGGAAACCTCAAATATGCCGCTCGCTTACTTGAGAATGTTCCGTCAAAAGACCTTAAAGGCATGGTTGATGATGTTAAGAAACAAATCGGTCGTGGAGTTGTTGCCATAATCTCAGTAACGGATGGCAAGGCGTCGATAGTTGTTGGTGTTACTAAAGACGCGACCGACTTTTTGAATGCTGTGGATTTAGTCAAAATAGGGTCAGCGGCTCTGGGTGGAAAAGGCGGCGGGGGTAGACCAGATATGGCTCAAGCGGGTGGTCCTAATGCGAGCGGTGCAGAGCGAGCCATAGATGAGATTAGAGAGGCGATAGCTTTGAAGTCTAATTAGAGTTTAGGGGGGCTGGACGTAAAAATTAGCTTAATCAGCAGACCATCCACCATTCCTTTGGCGCCCATTTTAGGGTAATTTCTCACAGAACCACTGCACTTAGCTGACTATATTTATCTCAAAATTTTTCAAAACATCTTAAGGAGAAACTGAATATGATCGATTTAATGTCCATTGCACGAACCGAGGCAGGTGGTGGCGATCTTTTCAGTGTGTTTGACAAAATGTTTGACGTCGCGGATTTGCGTCCAGATGGATACCCTGATGCCGTGGTTTGGAAAGGTGGAAACCACACCGGTGCGGTGGCTCCTGTCGCTCATTCGTTAACTGATGCGTATGCCCTTCTCGGGACTATTGCAGCGGTAGATATTTTAGGTCTGCCTTTTTACGCGGTGCCGATGTGGGCCCAATACCGGCACGATACGGAACTCGCTCCGCTCGGTTGGTTTGGAAATATGCCGTGCACTTCGATTAAGTGGTCTACAGCTGGTGACGCCTATGTAAATGACGGCGACGGAGGCAAAGTCGTTGTAATGGGCAAATCTGCCAACGCGCCACTGCGGACCCAGGCTGGTGTTTATTGCAACGTTCGGCCATATGGGCCAATCACCGTGGTGCGCTGTATGCCTTGTCTTCCATACTCACAGGATAAGGCTGTATTTGATGTAAATGATAATGGAATTGTGCATTCTGAGATGAATACGCCCGGCATTCAGCTCGCGTATGCAAATCGTCTGTTCCTGCAGATGGTACACGAGACAGGACGCCTTGGCCGAGTTGCCACGAAACCGACGCAAGCGATGGAAGACGGGATAAATGCTGGGCTTCATTCATGGCTCTTGAAGGGTACGAAATTTGAAGTGGGCAGAAAATACGCGGTCGACCCATACGAGGAGCACAAGGAAAGAATTGACAAAATAATTGATCTTCTGCCCTCTGACTTTAAAGACGGAATGGAGAACTGGGGCGGCAGGATCGAACAGCATATTGCCGACACAAATTACGGACTTTTACTTTGGGATTTAATCGAGCAACGAGATACTATTGTTTTAGCGACAGACCTGGATGGTGACAGACTAACGGATCTTCTTGCCGATGTGTCGGACCCGCTTCGTGAATTTGGTACCCGGGTCGCAAGGTATCTGGGTCAAGATGTAAACATGGACGATGTTTGGAAAGGGATGGGTTATAAAACGGGGAATGGCCGAGATATGACATCGGTTATGTACCGGATGGATGGCCCGCCAATACATGAGCAAACGTTGGGTTCTGCCGATGCTATGTTGCTCCGTTTATTGGATGGGGACGAATCAATGGGAGGGACAAAACGCCCCTATGACCCGCGCATTCATTTCGTTCTGATCCGGGATGCTTACTTAGATGCCAATCCCGACAACCACGCGTTGCGGGAATGGTTGGATAATGCGCTTCAGAAATTTGACTCGATCTATGGTAGTGAACGACCCGGTTTCCTGGAAGGTTATGCAGCATTGAAAGAAGCTATTACCCCCTGGGGCCATTGACGTAATTTAATCAACTAGAAAGTTGGGCGATGGCTCCTGCCGGGTCTCCTGCGATCGTGTAGTGATCCGTAATAGGCCCGTGTGCAAAACCGTTTTTAGATATATTTTCAATTAATTTATGGAAGGGTTCCCAATACCCCTCAGTGTCTATCATAATTATTGGCTTTTTGTGACGACCGAGTTGGGCCCAAGTAATGATCTCAACAGCCTCGTCCAATGTTCCTAATCCACCGGGTAGGATAAAAAACGCATCCGATAGGTCGCACATAAGTTGTTTTCTTTCGTGCATAGAATCGACCACGTGCAACTCAGTCAAGTTATCGTGGGCAAGTTCTCTATCTTTCAGGAAGGTTGGGATTACCCCTATAGCTTCTCCGCCCCCGGAGATGACGGCATCGGCGACAAGCCCCATCATGCCTATCTTACCCGCCCCGAAAACGAGCCTCAACCCTTGCTGGGCAATTAGTGTTCCTAGGTCGCGGGCAGCACGTTCGTAAGCGATATTTGTACCCGTCGAAGCGCCGCAAAACACGCACACAGTATTTATTTTATTATAATTCATTGATGAAACTCTCTACCGATTACGCTTTTTATATTTATGGAATTTGAACACCTTCGAGAAAATAAATAAAAACTTCTACCTTTGCGCCGCCAAATGAAGGACAATTGGCCGAGATAACAAATTGTATACGAAGTTCGCACAGCGGGTAACAGGAATGGATGGCGCGAGCAAGTAAAACACCCGCGTCCTGATAATTTTGGGATGGGTCTTTATGCTAGACTTTGAAGTGGACGAAATTTTGTGGTGTAAAATTAGATGCTAAAGCGCTGGAATGACGTAAACAGGCCACTTATTGTTGGAGGTGCCGGTGCCGCCGTTGTTCTAGCGGCGATTATCTTGACTTTTTTTATTGACCGCGAGCCAGACCGACCCCTAGGTAAGAGTTCTTCGGTTGGGGAGTCCTCATCCTCGGGCGTCGATTTAGGGCCAGCCCCGGCGCGACGACTTAAGAGCCATCAACCAAATATACCGAGTACGCCTAGTCAGGGGGGGAGGCGGTTACACCCCCCCACTTCAGAGAACAAGGTTGAGCCTAATGTGTCAAAGAGGGGAGTGGTCTTGGAGAAAGAGACCAAAAAACTTCCATCTGACGAAAAACTTTCGCCAACCTTTGATGTAGTGCGAATAAATCCCGATGGAAATGCTGTTCTCGCTGGTCGGGCACCCTCAAATAGCATGGTTCGCGTATTACTCGGGGATGAGGTTATCGGAACTGTCAAAGCGGACAAGAGCGGCGCATGGGTTCTTATCCCTGAACGACCATTAACAGCAGGGTCGCACGAACTTAGGGCTATTGCGAAATTATCTACCAACACCGATATCACCTCAAATCAGAATGTAATTATTGTTGTTCCAAAGAGCGGACAAGACATTGCAGGGCGCAAAACGGAAGGCAAAACCGGGTCTCTCGCGATGGCTGTTACTAAAAATGAGAAGGGTCCTCCAGTTGTCCTGCAAACACCTGGAGGTGCAGGTGAAGGGGAACTTTCATTAAATGCGATAGACTATGGGGACGGAGGGAAAACCGTGACGCTGTCCGGTAGAGCTATCCCGGGCAAAGAAATTCGTGTCTACCTGGATAATAAATATATTGGGCGGGTGCGACCCGATGCTAAAGGTGTTTGGCGGCTGAGGCCCGAGTCAGAAATACCAAAAGGTTTATATAAAATGAGGATTGATCTCGTCGACAAGGCCGGTAAGCCTACTGCTAGGATAGAGTTACCTTTTCTTCGGGCGGGTCCTCTTCGGGATTTTAAAGCGGGTTCACTTGTATTTATTCAGCCGGGGAACAATCTGTGGCGACTTGCGCGCAGGACATATGGTAGTGGCATACGATATACCGATATATATGAAGCGAATAAGGACCAAATCAGAAACCCAGATCTAATTTATCCGGGACAAGTTTTTGTTCTACCGCGCGGGGAGTGAAAACTTCTAAAATTGGGCCGATTAGTATGATTAAGATCGCACCGGTTCGACAACATAGTGTCCCCCAATATTAGGTGCAGACGATTTTTGTCATTTTGAATTATTGAGATGCCACTTCTCTTTTAGCTCATCTCTTCGGACCTTGCCTCTATCTGATTTAGGAAGTTCAGTTACGAATATTATGCTCTTAGGAGTTTTAAACTTGGGCAGGGAGTCTGCACACCAGGTTTGCAGTTCTTCCTCTGTTAATTCTTCTCCAGTTTTGGGAACCACATAAGCAACAACCTCTTCACCATAAATTTGGTCAGGAACACCAATAGATGCGGCTTCAAGAACTTTCGGATTTTGTATAATAACATTATCAATTTCGAGCGGAGCGATATTTACTCCACCTCGGATGATAAGGTCTTTGGTGCGGCCGGTTATAGTAACGAAACCGTCGGAACCCATAATTCCAAGGTCACCCGTTTTTATGGGATTGATAGAGAAGTCTTCGAACTTTCCGTCTGTAGAAATTGTTCCCAAACACGTTTGTGGGCCGGTAACTGTAATTTCTCCTTCTTTACCTACAGGACACTCCATCCCGTCAGCATCTGAGATCAGTAACTGTTGATGTTTAGCGGGGGGCCCAACAGTTCCCATTCGTCGCTTATAGTGACGGTTGCCGCAAATCCACCCGGCTTCGGACATCCCATATAATTGTAGAAGTTTTACACCGTACATAGCCTCGAACGAGGCCCACTGGTCTGGCGAAAGAGGAGCGGTAGAGCACGTCATTAGACGTAACGATGGCACATTCCTCTCTTCCTCGGGAGGTGGCTCATTTAATAACATATTAACAACCGTGGGTACTCCGGCCGCAAACGTGATATTGTAATTGCGCACCCACTCGAAGAACCGTGTCCGTGAAAAACGTTTTGCAATATGCATTGTAAGCCCAGTCTGAAGCCATGGCATCAGACTAAGAATTTGTGCTGAATTCCAACCAAATGAACGATATTCAAGAGTTCGGTCTTTTTCTGTCAGGCCCAGCATATCAAGTGTACTGAGCCCGCTGAGCCAATAGGACAAATGATTATACACAACACTCTTTGGTTTTGATGTCGTCCCTGATGTGCAAAAGATGCAAGAAAGATCAAGGGCGTCAGTATTGCTATGGATGGTGGTGCCCACCCCCTCTTCGTAGCTGGCTGTGATTGAAAAAAGGTCGTCATCGCCATTACTAGCCCTTAGTTCGGGTGACCACTCCCCGAAGGTTAGAGTTGATAAAACGTTATCCAACTTGAGTATGGATTTATTAAAATCCTTATGGCAGAGAGTTATAGTGGGTTTAATGCTGTCTAGAATTTCCACTATGTACGCTGCGTTCATTTCGACATTGATTGGACAAATTACGGCGCCGTATCGCCAAATTCCCATCCAGACAATTAACTTTTCGATATTTTCGTCTGAAAGAACGGCTACTTTGTCGCCTGGTTGGACACCTTTGTCTAAAAGTAACTGAGCTATGCGGTCCGCTTGGATCGCTATTTGTCCCCACGTGATAGACTTACCGTTTTGATCTAGGTCGACGATTGCTAGCTTTTTGGCCTCGCGTGCAGCCCACTTATTCAGTAAAACGTGAGTGTTTTCGAACGGTAGATCCAATTCAGGTTGTTCCGACATGTCCAACGACATTTGGCCCCCGGGCTCTCTTATTCATTTATCGACCTGAGTTAACAAATTTGTCGAGCTCATGCCAGGGCTAGTGTATTGATATTGATTAATTTCAAGATAAAGTAGAACTCTACTACTCTTGTTTTTTTTTCATGTATGGCTGGGGAACCTGGATTCGAACCAGGACTAAGCGGGTCAGAGCCGCTCGTTCTACCGTTAAACTATTCCCCATCGTCGCATGCTGGAGCGGAAGTGCCGACACACTAATTAAGTACCATAGTAGTTCGGTACCCAACAAATTATTTGGATAACAAACGGTGCTAACCAGTTTTTATAAATAACTTTTCATAAGTAGATCAATCGATATATTTAGAAAACCGATCTTTAACTGCACGTATATTGTCGACCCTTTTGTGAACAATTTTGAAGAGATAATTATCTGTTTGGCCACCCAACAGAGAGGTTACTGAGGTGAAAAGGCGAAGCGGGAAATTAGGTCATACCCCCAAACGCGTTTTCGTTGCACTCGAAGCTGTGTGCAAGATATGGCCTGCAGGTCGATTACGGGTAGCCGATAGAGGCGTTCGGGAAGGTATACTCACCATAATGTCAGGAAAATTAGAAACGTCGTGTGATTTACCCGCGGCTGTCGCTGCAGAATAAAATTTGTTATGGCACAAAGGCGAAAAAAGCGGCGCGGCGAACGGAGTACACGCGATCGATTCATCGGCCGCAGTCTCCGGGTTCAAGTTAAAACAGCTCGTGGTCGTAAAGTGTCGTCAACGAGATGGCTCGATCGACAGCTTAATGATCCCTATGTAAAGGAAGCCCAAAGGTTGGGTTATCGGTCGCGTGCCGCCTTTAAGCTACTGCAGATTGACGAAAAGTTTCAATTATTCCGCGCCGGTCATAGGGTCGTGGATTTGGGGGCCGCCCCGGGCGGCTGGACCCAAATTGCAGTTAAGCGTGTGCAGTCAGATATAGGTTCTGGACGTGTTGTGGCTATCGACACCCAGGAAATGGATCCGATAACTGGTTCAGTTGTGGTCTGTATGGATGCTGGCGAAGCTTTGATTGCCCGCGTCGCGCGAGACACTCTGGGTGGTCCAGCAGATATTGTACTGAGTGATATGGCAGCAGCAATTACCGGTCATAAGGCTACTGATCATTTGCGCACGGTAGTATTATGTGAATTGGCTCACACATTTGCAGTTGAAGTGTTAAAGCCGGGTGGAAGTCTAGTAATGAAAGCGTTTGATGGGGGGGCTCATCAGGATTTAACGGCTCAAATAAAACAGGACTTTGACAAAACTCGCACTGTAAAACCAGACGCCTCCCGTCCAGAAAGCCCTGAAACATATATTGTCGCCAGTGGATTCCGTAGGCGGGATTAGTTTTTATTCCTTTAGTGTCGTTTATATCTGACCAGTTTCAATCTATTTGGGATTCGAAGCTACAATGTGTATATTTCGTTGCCACTCTGACATAGGTGGCTGTATGGAAATTCGCGAAGCTCTAGCCTTTGATGACATACTCTTGGTTCCCTCGGAATCCGACGTACTTCCCCACCAAGCGCAGACTGTAACCAAGCTCACGCGCTCTATCGAACTGGGAATTCCGCTTTTATCGTCAGCAATGGATACTGTTACTGAGGCTGCAATGGCTATAGCGATGGCGCAGGCTGGGGGTATGGGTGTGTTGCATAAAAACCTGAGTATTGATCATCAGGCAGATGAAGTTAGAAAAGTAAAAAAGTTTGAGTCAGGGATGGTAGTTAATCCTGTAACGATTGGACCCGATAAATGTCTTTCTGACGCGTTAGCATTAATGGACGAAAATAGTATTTCCGGGATACCGGTTGTCGAGCAGGCTGGGCCCAGGTTAGTAGGTATTTTAACAAATCGTGACGTTCGCTTTGCTGAAAATCCAAAGCAGCGTGTAAGTGAGCTTATGACCAAGGAAAACTTGGTGACTGTTACGGAGGGGGTAGATATGGCCGAGGCGCGCCGTTTACTCCACCAGCATCGTATTGAAAAGCTTATCGTGGTGGACGATGACTATTCATGTATCGGATTAATAACGGTAAAGGATATTGAGAAAGCTAAGTTGCATCCCAACGCAACTAAGGATGACAAAGGACGTTTGCGCGTTGCTGCCGCTACGGGCGTTGGTGATGATGGGTTTGCCCGCGCCGAAGCATTGATTGATGCTGAGGCCGACGTTGTTGTCGTGGACACAGCGCACGGACATTCCCTCGGGGTTTTGCAGGCAGTATCCGGTATCAAGAGGCTTTCAAACAATACACAAGTGATTGCGGGAAATATTGCGACCCCAGATGGTGCGAAAGCATTGATTGATGCGGGTGCGGACTGCGTTAAAATAGGAATAGGTCCGGGGTCTATCTGCACGACACGTGCAGTTACGGGGGTTGGCGTGCCGCAATTCAGCGCTGTTCTTGAATCTGCCAAAGCGTGCCAGGAAAACAACGTGCCATGTATAGCTGATGGTGGTGTCAGACTTTCCGGGGATCTTGCTAAAGCCATTGCTGCGGGGGCTGATTGCATCATGGTTGGCTCGCTCCTGGCGGGAACCGAAGAAAGCCCCGGCGAGGTGTTTCTATACCAAGGAAGATCGTACAAGGCTTATCGGGGGATGGGCTCCTTAGGTGCAATGGGCCAAGGATCGGCGGACCGATATTTTCAGCAAGAAGTTAATGATAGTTTGAAACTGGTTCCCGAGGGCATTGAGGGCAGAGTGCCGTATAAAGGACCTGTGAGTGCAGTATTACACCAACTCGTTGGCGGTCTGCGGGCGGCGATGGGATATACGGGCAATAGTAATGTGTCACAGATGCAAAATAACTGCACGTTTCGGCGAGCAACAGTTTCTGGTTTCCGAGAGGGGCATGTGCACGATGTTTCCATTATACGAGAGGCTCCCAATTATCGTCCGCCGGAATAATCATATGATGGAAAGTAAGGGGTTTATTAAAACTATTTTTGATTCACACCCCTGCCGGTTTCTTCGAAGATTACCAAAACACACTCGCTTCGAACCTGCATCGGTATCGCCTCTGTCAAACAAAGGTTGTGGTTAAAAGCGTGCTAGAATCGGACCGTATACTTATCGTCGATTTTGGTTCCCAAGTTACTCAACTTATTGCTCGACGTGTTCGTGAGAGCGGGGTCTACTGCGAAATTCATCCATTTAATAGAATTACTCCTCGGTCGCTTGAGGCTTTTGATGCCAAGGGCATTATTCTGTCTGGAGGACCAGCGTCTGTACTTGATACCGCGACCCCGAGAGCAAAACCTGAGATCTTCGGTTTGGGTGTGCCTGTACTAGGTATTTGTTACGGCCAACAGACTATGGTTGAGCAGTTGGGGGGTAAAGTTCAGTCCTCTAAACATAGGGAATTTGGCCGAGCTACCGTGTCCGTTGTTGAGCCGTGTGGTCTGTTCGACGGTAGTTGGGAAGTCGGGACCCTTGAGCAAGTATGGATGAGCCACGGGGACCGTGTCGATATATTACCGGAAGGATTTCGAGTGGTTGGGGTGAGTGACGGCGCACCCTACGCCGCTATAGCAGATGATACTCGAAGGTTTTATGGTGTTCAATTTCACCCCGAGGTCTTTCACACAGCAAACGGTGCGGCACTTCTAAAAAGTTTTACGCATATAGTGGCAGGGTGCCAGGGCGATTGGTCGATGCGCGCGTTTAAGGACGACGCCATAAAGAAGGTTAGATCACAAGTCGGTATGGGTCGGGTACTTTGTGGTCTCTCTGGTGGAGTTGATTCGTCTGTGGTTGCAGTATTACTGCACGAAGCGATCGGTCCCCAATTAACCTGCGTTTTCGTTGACACTGGAGTCATGCGGATGGATGAGGTGGAGGATGTCGTTAGTCTTTTTCGAAATCACTACAATATTCCCTTGGTCCACATCGATGCATCAAAAAAGTTTTTATCGGCGTTGGAGGGAATCTCGGACCCGGAACAAAAACGCAAAACCATTGGAGCGACGTTTATAGATGTTTTTGAACAGGAGGCACAAAATGGCGGCGGAGCAGATTTCCTTGCGCAGGGGACTCTTTATCCTGACGTTATAGAATCTGTATCCTTTCACGGTGGTCCCAGCGTCACCATAAAGTCTCATCATAATGTGGGCGGATTACCCGAGAGGATGAACATGGAGCTGGTAGAACCTTTGCGAGAATTATTCAAGGATGAGGTTCGTGAGCTAGGGCGGGAACTGGGTTTGCCCAAACAATTTGTCGGGCGCCATCCGTTTCCAGGTCCAGGTTTGGCAATTCGGATACCCGGTCAAATTTCGGAAGAAAAAATCGATGTACTTCGTAAAGCAGATGCCATTTATTTGGAGGAAATTAGAAAAGACGGGCTTTATGATCAAATCTGGCAGGCCTTTGCGGTTTTACTGCCGGTTCAAACTGTCGGCGTAATGGGCGATGCAAGAACTTATGAACACGTTTGTGCCTTGCGTGCGGTTACTTCAACCGATGGAATGACCGCGGACTTTTATCCATTTGAAATGGGGTTTCTCGGACGCACCGCTAACCGGATCATAAATGAGGTGCGTGGGATTAACCGTGTTGTTTACGACATAACTTCGAAACCTCCCGGTACGATAGAGTGGGAATAACAAATAGACTATAAGTTATTGATAATAAACAATAAAAAAGTTACACAGTCGTTACACACTCGCAAATAAGTGCTTGATTTTGCTACATTCCTGATTCAGAGTTACACACTTTCTTACACAGTTTTGAGAGTTACGATGAATCGTAAGAATTTTCGGTGAAACGGGTACGCAAGAAGACAGGTTCGTTCACAAGCGAAGAGCACGACATTCTTGACGGGAAAGCGCAAATCTCTCGCGTCGTGGAGCGTTCTGGTGATGTTTGGCAGTTTCGTATGTGGGTTGCTGAAGAGAAAAAATACATTCGTCGGTCACTGAAGACGCGGGATTTCGTTACAGCAAAAAAACGCGCTGAAGATATCGTCTTTGAAACAATGAGCGATATTTCAACGGGAAGAAAAATCTTCGGTATCACTCTGGGAGAACTGGTTCAGCAATATCTTGTCTGGAGACAGGAAGATGTTGATAACGGGAATATTACAGAGGGAAGACACGGCACGATTCAGCATCAAAAGGGAAATCTGGAGGCGTAATTTTTATCAGCAAGCGTTTAGGTCAAGCATTGGCGATATTGGCTGATACGCAGAAGATGACTGGTACGATCATCAAGAGTGAACGGGGTGGTTCTATGTCGGCGCAGTCAGTAACAAACTGGTTCTTCTCGCTCTACAAACGATTGGGATACGAAGGATGCTCGTCACATTCGGGTAGGAGAACGGCAATCACACGATGGAGCAGAAAAATCAGTTCAGTCGGTGGTTCTCTTCGGGATGTTCAATCTCTTGCTCGTCATTCTTCATTGCAAATGACTCAGAAATATATTGAAGTCAGCGAGAATGCGATGCGGAAAGTGGTCGGATGAAAAAACTACGTACAGCACTGGTGATGTGCCTCAAAGCACAAGGCTTCATTCAGGACCACGAGGAAGCGGCAAAGTTTAATCGCAAATTTGCGGAGCGGGGGGTTGCGGATGCGCAGTACAGTCTTGGTGGGATGTATGCGCTAGGTGAGGGCGTCATTCAGGACTACAAGGAAGCGGCGAAGTGGTATCGCAAGGCTGCGGAGCAGGGGCA
>JAYZFO010000039.1:0-44417 GCA_036336685.1 Pseudomonadota bacterium | reverse complement strand
ATCTTAATAAATAACGCAGCCTTATTTTCATCTTTGACAGCCTGTCCCGCCTTAGATATTTCCACCGAAGAATGGCGCCGAGTTATGGATGTAAACATCACAGGACAATTTATTTGTGCGAAATCGGTATTACCCCATATGATTAAACAAAATTGGGGAAGGATAATAAATATTTCCTCTGGCACCGTCACGATGGGCCTTACTAATTTACTACATTACGTGACAAGTAAAGCGGCGGTAATCGGGTTTACGCGATCTCTCGCTCGAGAAGTAGGTGAACACAATGTCACGGTAAATGTCATCCTTCCAGGTTCAACGGAAACAGAAATTGAGAGAACAACCACAACGCCCGAGCTGCGGCGCAAAATTATAGACATGCAATGCATAAAGCGCGTGGAAACCCCGGAAGACCTCGCTAATTTTGCATTATTTCTTGCATCCGATGACAGCGGTTTCATCACTGGACAATCGATCGCAGTTGACGGCGGTTTAACACATTTATGAACTTAGACATCGTATCATATTTCTATAGTCGACTAATAGAAACTTGGACCGTATGTTGTTTTCTTGCTCAGGAAGCCACAGGCTCCTGATTTTCGAAAATCGTCGTAAAGCCACGCGACCAATCGGGTGGTATCTGACAAGGGCGTGGGTCCAGTGCTGCCCACCGCGCCGCCACACCACGAACAACCTGAAAAGAGTGCGAAGTGGGTTCGGGATGGGGCGTATAGGGTTTAGCATTTGCCGCCGTGAAACAATTAAGCAATAACGGACGAGGTGCTGAGGCAACACTATCTGGTGAGTAGTGAAGGCTACGACAGTTATGAATTGTAATAGTTCCAGCAGGCCCAGTTAAATACTCTACGTTAGATTTGTCGATCTCTGCGGCATCTCTATCATTTAGGCAACCGGTCCACTCGTCAGCTTCATCGTACAAGTCGTAAAGTGGCCCCTCGTGACTATCTTTCACGAGTGCTAAAGGGCCATTGTCCATGTTGGTATCTTCAAGATAGGTCCCGATATAAACAACGTTATAGTTCGTGTGAGGGACAAACTGCGCATCCTGATGCCATTTAACGCTATCACCGCCACCAGACCATTTAAAATTCAGTTTTGAGTGGTAAAATACCACATTTGGTCCCACCAAGTCGGCCGCAACATCTGCAAGTAAGCCTTTAGCGTAATTCCAATAAACCTGATGCTGGTCGTCAGGGCGTTTTAAGCGCCGCAATTGGGGCTTTAGAGAACTATGCTCAGGACCGAGATCATATGTACTATTAGAGTCCTTGTACGCTCGGCTTGCGTCTACAAGTTCTGCGGTGACATCCACTAGTCCTTGAAGGACTTCAGTAGGCACAAAGCTCTCTATACAGGTATAGCCTTGGCTAAAGTATTCCTCTCTGTTTTTTTGAGATAAAACACGTGGTTCCTGCGATAGAATTTTTTCTATGTCCATCATTTAAGCGGGCTAAATTTCGAAGGAGCTGAATTATAAGTATAGACAACAAAGGACGTCAAATGTCTTTTGGCCGTATTTATCTGAGTGGTTGTTAGACTTATTAGCGTTATTTTGGAAGTGCATTTCGCACTGAGGGGTTACTAATCATTATCTCATGCCAGTGGCACAGAGCTGGCCTCGTGGAACGCCAATCAAATTGCGGATTTCGACGTTCTGTATCCAAGGCGCAAAACAATATAAGCTGTGGTATATTTAAACTTGCTTTTTCGGGCTCCAACGCGAGTGGCGGAACAACGACTGCATTTTCAAAATAGTCCGCCAACCGCTCCGCACGAAGCCTCTCGTGCTCGATAATTTGAAGTGACTGTTCATCTTCCGGTCGTACTATTTCTCGAGCCCAAACCGAAACTCCATCCAACATACTACGGGCTGTCGCCTGCGCTCGCCGGAAAGGCCAATAAGCTTCACCGGATGGCGCAACATATCGCGAAGGGGCACTCAGATTATCAAAATAATCTATGATAACGTCCGTATCTTCAAACCCAACACCATCCCCAAGAAGTAAAAATGGTATCCGCCCCGACGGATTAAAAACAAGAGAAGGATCACTAGAGTTTCGTGTTTTTGTCCAAACAAGTTCCACAACTTCTTGGAGGCCTTTTTCCAGCCGGACGATCATTACAAGAAGAGCGTAAGGCGAAGTTCCCGTAACAAAAAGTTTGATGTTTGCGCGCTCCTATTCTATTCGCACTATTGCGTGGCGTTTCTTGCCAGCCGATAGTTTAATTATGCCGTCCGCATTTGCCTGTGATTTCGTTATTAAGACATTTTCATCCGAGATGACCTCGTCATTTAATTTTGCACCAGCGCCGCGGATTAAGCGCCTAGCTTCTCCGTTCGATGTCGCCAGCCCGGACTTTACGAAAAGACGGAATGCAGCGATGCCGTCCACGAATTCAGATTCAGATACGGATATTGTGGGCAATCCTTCCGAACTTTTCCTATGTTCAAAAGTTTCAGTGGCCGTCTGCTCGGCATCCCTCGCGTTCTGCAAACCATGACAAAGAGCCGTCACTTCACTAGCCAAAGTTTTTTTTGCTTCGTTTATTTCCGCACCTTCCAGCGCCTCCAATCGCGTAATCTCATCAATGGGTAATTCAGTGAATAATCTCAAAAAACGACCTACGTCTGTGTCCGCGGTATTGCGCCAGAACTGCCAGTACTCATAAGAAGTCACCCGGGCTGAATTCAACCAAACCGCTCCTTCGGCCGTCTTCCCCATTTTTGAGCCAGATGCCGTCGTGATGAGCGGCGACGTAAGGCCAAAGAGTTGCGCACCGTCTACGCGCCTTCCCAACTCAACGCCATTAACAATATTTCCCCATTGATCTGAGCCCCCCATTTGCAGGGTACAGTCATGCCGTCTAAAGAGTTCAACAAAATCATAGGCCTGGAGAACCATGTAATTAAATTCCAAAAACGATAAGGGTTGTTCCCGATCAAGACGCAGTTTGACTGAATCAAAAGATAACATTCGATTAACGGAAAAATGGCGACCGTAGTCACGCAAAAAACGAATATACGAAAGTTCGTTTAACCAGTCGGCGTTATCGACCATTATTGCGTCTGTAGAACCAACCCCAAACTTCAAAAACTTTTCAAATATCGACTGGATACTGCGCTTGTTGGCCGAAATCGCTTCTTCACTAAGAAGTTGTCGTGCTTCATCCTTTCCAGAAGGGTCACCAACTCTACTTGTCCCACCGCCCATGAGTACAATTGGTTTATGGCCGCACTTCTGAAACCATCGTAGAAGCATAATAGGGAGTAGGGAACCGACGTGCAGTGAATCCGCGGTGCAATCAAACCCAATGTAACACGTCGCGGGCGTACCTTTGTCCAATGTCTCAGTGAGCGCATCAATATCAGTACACTGATGAAGAAATCCCCGTTCAGTAATTACTTCAATAAAATCTGAGGTCGCTGTATTCATCTTTTTAAAGGCCACATATGACAGAACCATTCGTTTCCATGGGTGTTATCACAGCTAATCCTGTAAATCCACGACCTGAAACTCCATATGTCATTGACGGCACAGCGTGTGAACCTCAAAACTAGGAGCAACAAAAGGAGACATCACGATGCAACCTCAACGTTACGGACCGTTCGCCTATACTCCCATCAATCGCCGGCCAAAGGTAGTTTGGCCAGAAGGTAACCATCTTGCCCTTTGGATTATTCCCAACATCGAGACATTTCCCCTTAATGAGCCTGTTCCAGGTGGAACAGGAGTTGCTCCAGATTTAATTAATTGGGCACCTCGCGACTACGGTGCGCGTGTCGGTATTTTCAGGATGATGGAGGTTATGGAAAAACATAATATCCGCGGCACGGTCGCTTTGAACAGCGAGGTTTGTGACGATTATCCTGAAATTATTAAGGATAGTATGACCCTCAATTGGGAATTTATGGGTCATAACCAATCAAATAGCCGCTACTTGCATACAATGGAAGACCAACCAGGAAGAGACTTGGTCGCTGAAACACTCAAACAGATAGAGAATTCAACTGGCACTCGCCCCATGGGATGGCTCTCAAGCGGTCTTCAACAAAATTGGACGACCCTCGATGCGCTGATTGATGGCGGTGTGAAGTATGTTGCGGATTTTATAAATGACGACCAACCATATGTCATGAATGTGGATGGCAGGGAAATATGCTCAATACCCTATTCCGCAGAGATTAATGATCTACCTCAATGCCTCCGAATGAACCGGACCGCCGATGAGTTCAGGAAAATGATCTGTCAACAGTTTGACACACTATATCGCGAAAGCGTCGAAAGCGGTTCAGGAAGAGTAATGGCAATCTGCCTCCACCCATTTGTGATTGGCGTACCGCATCGCATTGGCGCACTCGATGAAGCCCTTAAGTACATTACGGGCCATGAAGGCGTTTGGTGTGCTACGGGATCAGAAATAGTTGAACACTATCTAACAGGTGAAACTTTTTAAAAATGGGCAATTTTGTTCCGATTTGGACCCTTGGTCTCATGAGTGGAACCTCTATGGACGGCATCGACGCCGCGTTAATAAAAACCGACGGCGAAAAAATATTCGATGTTGGCCCCGCAACGACCATTCGTTATACGGATGGTTTAAAGAAATTAATACGTGCAGCACTAGGACGCAAAAAGCCCTCGCCTATTCTAATACAAACAATAACAGACGCGCATTTCGAAGCAGTGACAACCCTGCTGTCAGAAAATCCGGGATTTAAAGAAAAAATTAAATTAATTGGGATGCATGGCCATACCATTTTGCACGCGCCGAACACGAATACCACGCTCCAAGTGGGCGACGGTGAACGTTTAGCAAAGAATATTGGTGTCAACGTTGTATGCGACTTCCGGAGCGCGGACGTCGCAAATGGCGGACAAGGAGCTCCGTTGACGCCGTTATACCACTCTGCCTTAGCAGAGGGTCTCGAAAAACCTTTAATAGTAGTAAACATTGGGGGTATTGCGAATCTGACGTGGATTGGTCGCGATAACCACTCTACGCCTATTGCATTTGATACAGGGCCCGGAAATTGCTTACTAGATGACTGGGTGCAAGGCAATACAACGGAGCAGTTTGACAAAAACGGCATACTAAGCGCTGCCGGAATTCCCAATGATCGACTTGTTCAAATAATGATGGAAGATCCTTATTTTAACTCGCCGCCTCCAAAATCATTGGATCGACTTGACCTGAATTACAAGTGTATATCTGGCTTAGAACCTGCAGACGGAGCAGCGACCCTGGTCCTTTATACCTGCAAGACGATTATGGCGGCCATACAGTATGTGCCAGAACCACCGAAACGACTTTTAGTAACGGGTGGCGGAAGGCTAAACTCGACAATTATGCACGAGCTCTCATGCCTTACATCTATTCCAGTCGAACCAGTAGAAGCCGTCGGATGGGATGGCGATATGTTAGAGGCACAAGCATTTGGGTTTTTGGCGGTAAGGTCTATTCGTGGCCTGCATCTTTCCACGCCCACGACCACCGGCATTAGAGGCCCCATATCTGGAGGCATCCTATATCAAGCAAAATAAATTAGATCTTTCCTAAGAATTCTATCAATATTTTGTATTTAGAACTCGGGCCCGCACTGATTTACAGTATTTTATCGTTTATCCACGTCATTCACATCTTCGTCCGTGGCGCCAACACGCTGCGCTAGAGCAGCGGCCATGAATTCACCCAAATCACCATCTAGAACCGCTTGCGTGTTCGATGTCTCTACATTTGTCCTGAGGTCTTTAACCATTTGATAGGGGTGCAACACATATGATCTAATCTGGTGCCCCCACCCGATCGCGGTTTTCGCATCCTGTTCCGCTTGTGCTAACTCTTCACGACGTTGTATTTCGGCTTCGTAAAGGCGTGCCCGAAGCATTTTCATGGCTTGCGCCCGATTTCTGTGCTGCGAGCGGTCATTTTGACATGCTACTACAATACCAGAGGGAATGTGAGTAATTCTTATTGCACTATCGGTGGTATTGACATGTTGCCCGCCGGCGCCCTGTGAGCGGTAGGTGTCAACACGAAGGTCTTTTTCCGCAATTTCGATTTCTATATCGTCGTCAATTTCAGGAAAAATCCAAACGGAAGCAAAACTTGTGTGACGCCTAGCCCCGGAATCATAAGGAGAAATTCTTACCAAGCGATGGACGCCACTTTCTGTCTTAAGCCACCCGTAGGCATTATGCCCGAGAACTCGGATGGTTGCTGACTTTAGGCCGGCCTCTTCTCCGGCACTTTCTTCTAACAGCTCGACCTTATAACCTTGCATATCAGCCCAGCGCGTATACATCCGTATCAACATTTGTGCCCAGTCTTGGCTCTCTGTACCACCCGCGCCTGCGTGAACCTCTAAAAAACAATCATTGGGATCGACTTCGCCAGACAAAAGTGTTTGAAGCTCCTGTTGAGCCGCAACCTTTTGAATATTAACCAAGATATCCTCGGCTTCCGACAAAAGCTCGTCGTCACCTTCGTCGGCGCCTAGTTCAGCCAGGTCCACAGTATCACGTAGCTCACGCTCTAAACTTAAAAAGGCATTTGCGGCCTTTTCTAGATGATTTCTCTCCCGCATAACTTTTTTCGCGCGTGTCCGATCATCCCAAAATTGCGGATCTTCTGTTTCCGCATTTAATTCTTCAACCCGTTTTAATGAGTTTTCCAGGTCAAAGATGCCTCCTCAGCAGCTCCAACGACTGCTCAATCTGCGTGACAAGCGCCTGGGTTTCTGCGCGCATATTATCTCCTGTCGTCCCTTGGCATAGAAATGTGTAAATTCAGACCGGTGGCATGGTTCAATATATATCTTGCAACTTTCTCAAGAATAAATCCGAATCGGCGGGGACAAAGCGCGATTGATGACTGCCATCCAAAACAGGTCCTTGTCGAGTGGGAACAGTGCCCGGGAGAAAAGCTTCTAAAATCACAGATTTCTCTGAACCGGTAGCGGGGCGACCTGTTTGCGCATTAACACGAACTAATTGTAAACCCGCTGGCACACGAAATGGAATGGCACTGCGATCCTTCAGTGCTACCTCCATAAACTTCTTAAATACTGGAGCTGCAACAGAGGACCCTGTCTCACCCCTCCCTAGGGGGCGCGGTTTATCAAAACCTACAAATACCCCGACTGTTAGGTCTGGCGAGAATCCCACAAACCAGGTGTCTTTACTATCGTTCGTTGTTCCAGTCTTACCAGCTAATGGTTTCCGAATTGTGTTTATTCGGCGGCCTGTCCCACGTTTAACGACTCCCTCTAACATCGATACAACTTGGTAGGCAATTTTCGGATTTATAATTTGTTTACGAGACTCCGATAAAATGGGTACTTCCTTCGCATCCCAGCTTTTGGAAGGACAACCGTTACATGACCGAATATCGTGTCGAAAAATAGTTTTTCCGGTACGGTCTTGTATCTTATCAATTAATGTTGGTTTGACGCGCCTACCACCATTTACCAGCGTGGCATAGGCTGTAGTTAAACGAATTAACGTTGTCTCACTGGCACCAAGCGCCATGGATAAAAACCGAGGCATATTTTCGACCAAATCAAACCGCTTTGCATATTGAGCAATCACGTCCATACCGATGTTATGCGCAAGACGAACAGTCATGAGGTTACGTGATTTCTCAAGACCCAGCCGCAGCGGACTGGGTCCATAGAATTTTTTGCTGTAATTAGCCGGCCTCCACCGAGGTAAACCAGGTCCTTGATTTATAACAAAGGGCGCATCTAGAATTTGGCTTGAGGGTGTAAACCCCTTATCAAGAGCAGCCAAATACACAAATGGCTTAAATGCTGAGCCCGGTTGCCGTTTAGCTTGAGTGGCTCGGTTGAAACTGCTTAAAGCAGCCGAAAACCCGCCCGACATTGCCAGAACCCTGCCAGTGTGTGGATCCATAACCACTATACCACCGCTTATCTCAGGAATTTGCCTTAACGAATAAGATTTAGCATCATTACCGGTCTCTTTGGACAGAGGCTCGACAGCTATTACATCACCAGGCTTTAGAATATCTGATGGCTGCTTAGCGCGGGCTCCCCGTTTTCCATTTTTATAGGAAACACGAGCCCAATGCATTTCCCTCCACGGGAGTATGCCGCTAGAACCATCGCCAAACCCAATCAACACTGGCTCAACTTGGGATTCAAGTACAATGGCAGTTAGCCAATCTGTAACATCATTTGGCAAACGGTATTTGTTAAGATCTGATCTCCAATTTTTTGTTAGGTCAACCCAACCGAGAGGCCCCCGCCAGCCGTGTCTTCTATCATAAGCTGACAGTCCATATCGTAATGAAGACTCTGCTATCGATTGAAGATTAGTATCAAGGGTGGTTCGGACTGATAGTCCACCGCCATATAATCCAGATTTACCAAAACGTCCCATCAGTTCACGACGAACCTCTTCAACAAAGTACTCCGCGCGGGCCGAATCAGTACTAGAAACGGGCCTCACCACAACAGGTTTTGCCATTTCCGCGAAAGCAACTTTCATTGAGATATGGCCGTCTTCCACCATCCTGTTTAAAACATAATTTCTTCTCGCGCGGGCTGCTTTTGGATGTCGAGTAGGGTGATAGTTGTTCGGGGCTTTGGGAAGCCCTGCCAAAAATGCTATTTCCCCGAGTGTTAAATTATCCAAAGACCTATCAAAATAGTTAAGCGCGGCTGCAGCAATCCCGTATGAACTGTAGCCAAGATAAATTTCATTCAGATAGAGCTCAAGGATTTGGTCTTTAGAAAACGCTCGTTCTATTCGCAATGATAGTATAACTTCTTTTATTTTTCGGGTTATAGAAACCTCATTAGTAAGCAGAAAGTTCTTAGCGACTTGTTGTGTAATAGTGGATGCTCCAACGGGTCTACGATCGCTATTTATATATCGTAGATTTATTATCGCTGCTTTAATAATAGCCAGAATACTTACGCCTGGGTGGTTATAAAACGTCTTGTCTTCTGCAGAGAGGAAGGCCTTAATCAACCTCTTTGGCATCGCTTGAACTGGAATAAATACACGTTTTTCTTCAGCAAATTCCGCCATTAATCTTCCATCACCCGCGTGAATTCGAGTGACTACAGGTGGATTGTAATTCGCTAGTTGCTGATAATCTGGCAATCCTTTTCCAAAATGATAGAAACCAAAAAGAATTGCACCTACGCCGGCTAGACACATTACAACGGCACACAAGGATAATGCTGCTAAAACTCTCATCAGGTATCGTTCAGTTATGCTCCACTTTATGTCGTAGGGTATGATTGAAATGTGGCAAGTTTATGGCCGTTGAACAAACCGCTTTTTAAAATATTTTTCTATCGCACGATTAATTGAGAGCGCCAACCGGCGACGTACTAGAGGATCACGAAGCAACTTTTCGTCTTGGCGGTTTGATAAAAATCCTAGTTCAATAAGTACGGACGGTATATCGGGTGCCTTTAAGACCGCAAACCCTGCGAATCGTTGAGGTTTTCGAAGCATTCTCCTACCCTTTCTTAGCTCCTCAACAAGCAATTTAGCAAAAACAGCCGATTGGTTCATTGTGTCCCTTTGCGCGAGGTCTATTAAGATGTTTACCACATCGTTTGAACGTCGTTTGAGATCAACTCCGGCAATGACGTCAGACATATTCTCCTTACGAGCTAAAGCGTCCGCCTCTCGGTCAGATGCACGCTCAGATAAAGTGTAAACAGACGTCCCTCGCACTCTAGCGTTGGCAATAGAGTCAGCATGAACCGAAACAAATAGGTCAGCACCAGCGCGCCGAGCAATAGCAACGCGGTCTCTTAACCGCAGAAAAATGTCTTTATTCCGTGTCAATTGAACTCGAAATAAGCGGGTCAATAACAGTTGACGACGTAACTCCCGTGCAAATTTAAAAACGATATGCTTTTCCCATAATCCCCCTCTTCCAATTGCGCCTGGATCGACACCCCCGTGTCCCGGATCAATCATTATCAACGGTTTATTGTGTTTATCACGCACACTCTTGGCAGCAAAAATTATGGTCTTGCGGGGACTTCTAGTTTCCCCTGATTTTTTCAGCTTACGCTGATAGGTATCCATAAACGCTTTTCGATTGGTCTTTCCAATGTCCAGAACTAGCCTATAAAAACCACGCTTTTTGTTAGGGTAAAGAATAAACGCCTTAGTTATCAAAGTCGGTTTATTCACATCAAGCACGATCCGGGAGGTGCCTGGCTGAAATAAACCGAACCTCATGCCCGTGACTAATCCATTAAAGGTTAAATTTTTTATGTTTGTTGACCAAGTTACCTCGGACATATCAACTACAACACGATAGGGTTTTGGAAGCATGAATGTCCGAAATTTGATAGGACCAGTAAGTTCTATTACGACTCTTGTTTTGTTGGGGTAGACTCCAACGCGCAAGCTTGTCACCTGTGGAACCGCAGCAGCGGAAACCCCGTACCAAAAAAAAGTTAATACAAAGCTAAGGCTTATAAGAGTATTCTTACGCAGATACATATTGGGCAACAGGTATCCAGTGTATAATATTTATCGCAAACATACCTCAAAATACAATCAACTTTATGGTTAATATTTGTTGTACGAAGCGTTACTGAAGGTTATTGTCGTAAATTGTGAGCGTCCGCAAGTACAATACAAGAAATTGTGGCACTCGCGCGGTGACTTTTGGCTTACAGCGTTATACGACATGTTGTTGATAACCTAAGCCGAAGGAAAATTGCGCGGCGTATTTGCGGTAAATGGAACCCAAGGCCTTCCTACCTTATATGGGTTGATAGGTTCAAGGACGTCCCTGCCCTGGCGGCAATCTTAACGGCGCCCCATTTGGCAGGTTGACGAATGTACCTTAGGTCTTAGTTGTTGCAGCACAGGTCCGTTCGGTCGTTCACACGACGAATCTGCCGCTGCAGCGGAAATGAGCATTAACATGTCAAAGCGCATGCTTATCGATGGTGCGCATCCAGAGGAAACCCGCGTTGTGGTTACATCTGGAAATCACCTCGAAGAATACGACATTGAGACAATTTTCAAAAAACAAGAAAAAGGCAATATTTACCTAGCAAAGATAACCCGGGTAGAGCCATCACTCCAGGCAGCATTCGTAGATTTTGGCGGTAACCGCCACGGGTTTCTTGCTTTTAGTGAAATCCACCCGGATTATTTCCAAATTCCAATTGAGGACCGCCAGGCGCTGATAGAAGAGCAGGAAGCGCTAGAAATGAAAGCGCGTGCAGCTCAAGAACACCTTGATGATATAGAGGGAGATCATAGCGAAACGGTTGATGACGACCCAGAAACAAATGGCGAAGCGGACGGGTTGGAGAACAACGAGTCGGAAGATATTGAGGTAAAAGCATCAACGGCTGAAAACAAAAAGACAAAAATTTCAAATAAAAGGAAGAAGTCCCTTACAGAAACGGATAGTAACGAATCAGGAAAGGGGCAGAACGAACAGGCAACTATAGACGATACATCGACAGAAGATTTGGAGAGGCTAGAGCCTCAAAAAAACGTTGACAATCCACTGGAAACAGCTCCTGACATTGATGAAGGGCTAGACGGCCAGGAAGCAACGCCGTCGCAACAATCACGGAATGTCAAAAAGTATAAGATACAAGAGGTAATTAAGCGAAGACAGATTCTTTTGGTGCAAGTCGTTAAGGAGGAGCGTGGTAATAAAGGAGCGGCTCTAACCACATACATATCACTAGCGGGCAGGTATTGTGTCCTGATGCCCAATTCCTCCAGGGGTGGGGGTATTTCGAGAAAAATCACGGGTGCGAACGAACGCCGAAAATTGCGCGAAACCCTGAATTCCCTGGACATTCCTGATGGAATGGGAGTCATCATACGGACGGCAGGGCTTCAAAGGAACAAAGCCGAAATAAAACGCGATTTCGAATATCTAATACGAGCTTGGGACGAGGTGCGCGCAAAAACGCTAAAGTCTACCGCGCCGGAGATGGTCTACGAAGAAGGCGATATAATTAAGAGAGCCATTCGTGATTTATATAGTAAAGATATTGATGAAATACAGATAGATGGAACGAAAACGTATCAAAACGCAAAACGTTTTATGCGCTTAATGATGCCAAGTCATGCAAAACGTGTTCAACAATATCGCGACGAGGCAATACCTCTTTTTCAACGCTTTCAAATAGAACAGCAACTCGATGGGATGAACCACGCAGAGGTGTTACTGAAATCGGGAGGCTACATCGTAATTAGCCCAACTGAAGCATTGGTCGCGATTGATGTGAATTCAGGAAAATCAACGCGCGAACGCAATATTGAGGAGACAGCACTTAAAACTAATATGGAAGCCGCTGACGAAATCGCCCGTCAACTGCGTTTACGCGATCTTTCAGGTCTAATTGTTATTGATTTTATAGACATGGAAGATAGTCGTAACGTTCGCAAAG
Organism: Pseudomonadota bacterium; assembly: GCA_036336685.1. Classification (GTDB taxonomy): domain Bacteria; phylum Pseudomonadota; class Alphaproteobacteria; order MPNO01; family UBA830; genus JAYZQT01. The sequence continues at coordinate 31,975 of JAYZFO010000039.1, read as the reverse complement.
TAGAACGGAAACTTAAAGATGCGATGAGGGTGGATAGGGCAAGGCTTCAAATTGGCCGGATCAGCGTTTTCGGGCTCTTAGAATTATCCCGGCAACGACTCCGCCCAAGTTTGTTAGAGACAAGCTCTCAGGTTTGCCCCCATTGCCGTGGTACAGGAAATGTACTTGCTACAGAAACGATGGCAATGAGAACACTTCGTGCTATCGAAGAAGAGGGGATCCGGAACCGATCGAGTGAGGTTCAAGTCAAAGTACCCCATGAAGTGGCATTATACATTCTAAACCAAAAACGCTCCGCACTCGTAAGTTTAGAGAAATTATACGGTTTTCAAGTAATACTAGAGGGCGATGACACAGTCGTACCTCCAGACATAGAAATCGACGTTGTTAAAGGTCAACCCGCGCCATCTCAAACCGTAGCAACCAATATTGATCCTGGAAAAGAAGAAAGTAAAAAGGACGCTAATACAGACGCTAAGCGCCCAGAAAATGACGAACCTAAACCGGCTGAAAATCAAACAAAACGCAAGCGCCGGCGTAGCCGTCGAAGACCGCCAATGGCCGAGCAAACCACAGATATCAATTCTTCAAAAAGCGCGTTAAATTCTGACGAAAAAGTCGCGGTAGGCAGTATAGAATCCGCCAATAAATCAGATGAAAAAGCTCCCGAAATTTCCCGGCATCGACGCGGACGCCGCGGCGGACGACGAAGGCCTCGCAAGGCGTCTGAAAACAAATCAGTATCTGCAGGTGATAATGTCAAGAATAAAACAGAAGCCGCTGATGCACGCCGCGAAAACGCGAAGAAAACAGCAAAAAGCCCAAAGCCTTCAAAAGATACTCCTACTTCTGTTTCTCCGAGCGAAACAGATGAATTAAGTAAGACTCAATTCGAGGACAAAACTCTGGTGAACACTAACGTTGATGACAGTACAGACAAACGGCCTAAACGTCGCGGCTGGTGGCAAAAAATCACAGAGTAGTTCTTATATTCTTGCGTCCAACTTGGTGACCCATTCACCGAAACGGGACATAGCCTCCACTATAGTCTTAGTTTCCCCAGAAAAAGATATTCTGACAGACAAGTGTCCTGCGTCAGGGTCAAAGTCGACCCCCGGTGCGAGCGCAATTCCTGTTTCTGTTAGCAACCTTCGGCAAAAGTCGACGCTATTATAAGTAAATTCTTCTACCCCTGCGTAGAGATAAAACGCACCATCAGCGGGCGCGATTTGGTCAACACCTATTTTCGGTAGTTCGGATAACAGAAAATCTCGGTTTACTGCATATCGATGTACGTTTTTATCTAATTCATTGATGCAATCGAAGGCTACGCAGGCGGCATGCTGCGATATAGACGGTACGGAGATATATATATTCTGGGCCAAACATTCCACGGATCGCAACAGCTTTTCGGGTACTACGACCCAACCTACTCTCCAACCCGTCATCGAATAATATTTTGAGAAACTATTTATGATGAACGCGTTTTCCGTATATGACAGCGCGGTTGTTTCAGCCGACGCATAGGTTATTCCGTGATATATTTCGTCTGAAATAAGGCGTATCTTGCGGTCGTCACAATAAGATGCAATGGCGTTTATATCATCTGATGTCAACATGGTACCGGTTGGATTTGCGGGGCTGGCGACTATTAAACCATCGATTGGCGTCTTAATTCTGTCTAGGACTGCCGGCGTGATCTTATAACCGTTGTCCGCAGCACAGGGAACTTCAACAGTTTTGATATCCAAGGCATTCAATATGTTCCTGTATGCCGGATATCCTGGCGTCGCCAACACCACACGATCTCCTGCGTCAAATGCAGAAAGAAACGCCAACATAAACCCACCCGAGGAGCCTGTGGTCACAACGACACAGTCACTATTTAAACTGAGCCCATATTTTGCATTATAATGTTCGGTAATTCGCTCCCGCAGACGAGGGATTCCCAATGCGTCTGTATACCCTAGTCTATCCGTTGTTATTTTCCGTTTAGCGGCCTGAAGGACGCCTTTGGGCGCGCTGGTTGATGGTTGACCCACCTCTAAGTGCAGAACTTCTGCCCCACGCGACTCAAGACGGTTTGCCTCCCGCATCACATCCATGACGATAAAGGGTTTAACCCGCCCTCTTCTGGAATGCTTCAGTACCATAATCAATTAGACGCGCTAATCGCTAACCCAAATCCTCTAGGGTCGGCTAGAAACTCACAACTTAAAGGCGCTCGCCGTGACCCATTGGGACACCATATGACATTCGCTCGCACTCTTGTTCTCAGTTCACTTTCGGCGACCGGTGGGTGTGGTCCAACTTTCAGGACGAATGTTCTGATGGCTCTATCGATCGCAATAGATCGCCCATTTGATCCGCCGGCGCCCGTGACAACGCCTAAGGCATCATTAAGATACCTGTGCGCGAAAAGAATAGGTAACCCAGGAAACAGATCAGAATTTACTTTTGACATCAGTATTCCCGTCGAACCAATCATCCGTTGCGCACCTAAGAGACCATTCGCACTCACTACACAGGCCACAGCATTCCCTGCTGCATCGATGACAGCCAGCCCAGCACTATCTGACCGGTTAGGTAGTAATGGCGGAGCGTAACGGCCCTTGATTGCGGCTCGCAACATGATAATCGCCTCAGACCCTAGCCGTCCGCCCGGAAGAAACATTGTTCGATTACCGAATGTAATGGTTTTTGGAGTCGACCAAAGCGGCCGATACGACTTCAGCGCAGCGACAGGGATAGCTATATTAGTTGTTTCTTCCAATCCCGCTATTACATCCTTGGCTATATCACCTGTATAAAAACCTGCGGGACCTCTGAGCCGAACCTGCGCAATAATTTCCGACAACCGATGCTGTATAAACTTCTTTCCCTCTGTAAGAGATTTATTGTTAGAAGTGAAGGCTTCGCGCATTGTTGGGTGGAAAAGCATATTCTGTGGCAACTCCGCAAGCTTGCGCGCAAAAGCCCTGGATACAGGAAATCCAAATCGTGCGAGTTTCTCTGCGGGAATAAGTAACTTTTCCCATTTTTTATGACCAAAACGCGCGTGGAGGGCGTACAATCCGCGTACCACCCCGGGAAAAACTGCAGTACTGTTTCCAATTGTATATTCTCTAGGCCGGAAATCGAGCGAAGCAGTGGTTCCATCTTTACCGTTGTGAACTACACAAATTCCGCCGCCACCCAACGTCCCTGAAACAGGGTATGTAACGGATAGAGCAAAATACATCGCGACTAATGCGTCTACGGCATTACCGCCAGACGTCAAAACTTGTGTTCCAATAATAGCTGACCTTGGTTCATCGGAGACCACCCCACCTTTAATAGTTAGGTAAGTAATTGGCCCCTTAGAGGGACCTAAATCTCCACACGCCGAGAATAAAATACCGCAGAATAAAAATCCGACAGATTGACGGACCATAAACCGCCACTTACTTATTAGGCTGCGACAGAAAGTACTGCCCGTGCGCAATTATATTTCCTCCATCGCAGCGATTTGCGTTGTTACCTTATTTCTGTGGCCGCAAAAAATGCTGGCCATCAGTTCAGTGCATGCTGCTGTAATCCGTGATACGGAGATTGAACATACCATCCAGGACTACGCTTCGCCACTTTTGGCAGCAGCCGGCATCCAGGCAAAAGATTTGGGCCTTCACATTATAAAAGACAAGGCAATGAATGCGTTCGTGCATGGCGGACATCATATTTACATAACAACGGGCCTTCTAACCGCTGCAAAACACCCAGGGCAAATTCAGGGCGTATTAGCACACGAAATTGGTCATATAACGGGAGGACACCTCGCACGTCTGAGGCATGCAGTCTCTAACCGCCGCAAGGAAGCCCTTATCGGGCAACTAGTTGGGGTCGCCATCGGTTTAATGGGAAAAAACAGCTCGCTTACCGCGGCTACAGCCCTAAAGACTCAAGATATCGCCTTAAAAAAGTTACACAAATTCAACCGCACTCAAGAACGGTCCGCAGACCAAGTTGCAATTAAACTCCTCAATCAAGCTCAAATTTCCGCGCGCGGGCTTCTAGAGTTTCTAACACTTCTCGAAGGGCAAGAACTACTCGTACGTGCTCGGCAAGACCCGTACCTCCTAACGCATCCTCTGACCCGTGCTCGCATAAACTTTGTTCGCAATAAAGTTAAGTTATCAAACCTTTCAAATAAACCAGTAAACCCCCAATTAATGGCGCGTCACGCACGTATGTTAGCGAAGCTCAAGGCTTTCCTGAATCCGCCGTCTCAAACATTAGCTGAGTACAGCACTAAGGATGAGGATAAAAATGCCCGATACGCACGAGCAATCGCGCTTTACCGTAATGCTCGCTTGAATGAAGCTGTTGATCTTATGGGTAACTTGATCACACAGTCGCCACACAGCCCTTATTTTCACGAACTCAAAGGGCAGATTTTATTCGAAAGTGGCAACCTTAGTCTCGCATTGCCCTCATACGAAAAAGCGGTACGCCTAAAACCTTCAGCATCCTTGCTAAGGGTCGGTCTTGCTCATATACAAATAGAACTTCAGACACCTAGTCTGAATAAGTCAGCGATCAAAAACCTGGTCCAAGCTTTGCGATATGACCGTACAATACCCCTTTGCTGGCATCTAGCGTCAATCGCCTATGGCCGTAATAATCAACTGGGCATGTCTGCACTAATGTTAGCGGAATATAATGAGCTGACAGGGAGGCCAGCGGACGCCCGTCAGCAGGCAAAAAAAGCTATTCGAATTTTATCAAAGAACTCACCGGGTTGGATAAGGGCCCAAGATATCCTGCGCCAAAACAAACAAGACAGACGACATGATGCAAAGTAAAAACGTACCTATTAAAACGTAAATACACCTCATGAAAGGAGTCGGTGGCTTTATTTTTACAATATCTAAGAATACCAATTGTAAAACTATTTGATAAAAATACTATTTCATGAACCCGGTAGGGACCTCTCTTTATATGACTATCGCTACTCTATTAATCCGTTGCACAATAATAGGTATTGTCTTATCAGCGTTTTTGGGCCTGGCCCCATCTAAATTAGCCGCCGAAAACGCCATCGAAAAAATAACTATAAAACAGCGGCAACTCATCGAGCATATTAACCGCAATTATGTCTTAGAGAATCCGGAAATCGTTGAGGCAGCCATTCGAAAGCTTGAAAAAAATAAAAGGCTTGCCGCCATACAAGCTGACCAAAAACGAGTGTTAGAAAACGTCACCGCATTGTATGGGGACCCTGATACGCCAATTCTAGGCAACCCAGACGGTGACATATCAATCGTTGAATTCGTGGATCATGGATGTGGTGTATGCAAACGCTTCCACCCAATTTTAAAGGAATTAATTAGAACGGATCCCGGGATACGGTTGTTATATAAAGAATGGCCAATATTGGGCGCTAACTCCGTACTAGCATCCCGCGCCGCAATTGCATCGCGACGTCAGGGAAAATATAAAATTTTTCTTGACGCCTTATTAGGGTCTCCTTCACCCTTATCCACACCAAATATAATGGCGCTTGCTCAGTCGGTTTCCATTAAAATTAAGCAGCTAAAAAAGGATATGAAAAGTCCTAAAGTTGATGAAATTCTATTAAAAAATTATAGGTTGGCAGAGCGATTGGGACTAAATGGTACGCCTTCCCTCGTTATAGAGAAAAAGCTCTTCCGCGGAGGGCGTGATCTCCAAACACTTCGCGCAATCGTTCAAGACATTCGGTATAAAAAGCGCACCAAACAAGGAGAATAAATAGTCAATCGGCTTGCTTCGATGGTTGTGCGTTGTCAAATGCATCCAACAGCATACAATTTTCAAAGATACTCATCAGTAACGGGTATGGTTCAAGATCACATTGGTAACGCTGTGCATTAAAAACTTGCGGCACAATACAAATATCCATTAGTCCCGGCACGTCACCGTGACTGAACATCCCGGCAACGGAATCTTCCTTTAAATGAGCTTCAATTGCAGCGAAACCCTCATAAACCCAATGTTGGTACCAAGTAACATTAACATCATCCTTTGTTGCACCTATTTCATTTGAAAGAAACTTAAGTACCGCCAGATTATTTAGAGGATGAATATCACAGGCAATTACGTTCGCGAGGCCCCTCACACGGGCCCGCGCTGCCGGATCACTAGGTAAAATTGGTGGTTGGGGTTGTATTTCATCAAGGTACTCTAAAATGGCCATAGACTGATATAAGACAGTTTCACCATCGATAAGTGTGGGGACACGTCCTTGAGGGTTGATCCCGCGGTATTGATCGCCAAATTGATCACCTTCAGGCAAATTAATGTTGATACCTTCCCATTGGAGACCTTTCAAATTCAGCCCTATGCGCACACGAAACGCGGCTGAGGACCGAGAAAATCCATAAAGTTTCATTTAGTCCCCGTCCTCTTTCCTAAAACTTGTTTATTAGTGCTTGAATTAGACAACATCTCATACTCTTCAAATATAATATTCGGTCAAAGGTGGAAAGCCATTAAAACATACCGACGAGTAACTCGCGGTGTATGCCCCTGCGCTTAGGAACTCAATTTTATCACCAGCAATCAGACCTAGCGGAAGTGAGTAACCCGATTTATCGTAAAGCACATCCACCTCATCACAGGTAGGCCCTGCCAAGACCACGGGACCAAACGGTTCACCATCTTTGCCAGTAGTAATACGGTATTGTATAGCCTCCTCAAATGTCTCGGGCAATCCGCCAAATTTTCCGATATCCAAAAAAACCCAGCGCCGGCGAGTTTCCCTAGATTTTTTCGCTATTAAAATTACCTCAGCCTGTATTATACCCGCGTCGCCAACAATTCCTCGCCCTGGTTCAGCAATTATCCTTGGAATCGAATTTTTAAAATGCCGCTTCAAAGCATTTTGAATAACATTCCCGTAAGCTTCAATGCTCTCAATAGACTGTCGATAATGAGCAGGAAAACCACCACCAATGTTTAAAAGCTCTAATTGAATATTTTTTTTATTAAGTTCTTCAAAGACCTTGGCCGTTCGGGAAATGGCCAATTCCCATTGCGAAAGATTTAGCTGCTGCGAACCGACATGAAATGACACCCCAGCCGGCTCCATCCCCTCAAGTGCCGCCTCCGCCAGTAGTTCTATTGCTATATTGGGTTCACAGCCAAATTTACGAGACAAAGGCCATGCAGCGCCTCCGTCTTCCATAAATAGGCGACAATATACTTTAGCCCCTGGCGCGTGGCATTTTAATTTCGACAATTCGGCTCTACTGTCAAACGCAAATAAGTTTATCCCCAGCTCGAAGGCGCGCGCGATATCACGAGTTTTTTTTACCGTATTACCAAATGTTATTTTATCGGCCGTTACGCCCGTGCCAAGGCAAGCTTCAATCTCGTAGATGCTCGCGGCGTCAAAACTTGAACCGAGGGCCAATAATGTTTTAAGGACGGGAGTTGCAGGATTTGCCTTCACTGCGTAAAAAATCTCAGCCTGTGGCAAATTACGGCAAAGAGCATTGTAGCTCGAAGTAATCCTCTCTAAATCGACTATCAGACAGGGTGTTTCCGGATTCTCTTTAGCGAGAAACTTTTTTATTTTATCGGTCATTACGGCAGATTTTTAATGTGGATATGATAACAGCACAAAAAGAATATGGGGTGGGGATTTTCTTATAGATATTACATTACGATAGGTTTCAGGAATATTTTACTGACGACGAACACAAACGGTAAAAAAATTATGGTTAACAAATAGGTTTGGCCCGTTACCTCGTCTATCAATGAAAAAAGATGAAGCGAATGGTGAAGTTTTTGCCGACTTCCGAATCATATTTCTGTAGAACTAGTTAAATATACTGTTTATAGGCATTGCCCAAGCGAGTCATCTTGGGGTAAGGCTTTAGAATTATTACAGCCGTCATGTGAGTACTAATTTGTCTTCCAAGACCAAGATACTAATCATCAATGGACCTAACCTTAATATGCTCGGGGTTCGTGAACCAGAAATATATGGACGTGTTAGCCTAGATGAAATTTCTCATATCTGCGTTAGCCACGCCTCTACCTTGCATGCGGAACTTGATTTTCGTCAGAGTAATAGCGAGACAGAGATAATCGGCTGGCTGCATACGGCTCGTGATAACGTAGACGGTGTAATAATTAATCCCGCCGCTTTTACCCACACATCGATCGCAATTTTGGATGCTGTGATCCTTACTGAATTGCCGGTTATAGAGGTACACCTTTCTAATATCTTTAAGCGCGAAAGCTTCCGCACGACATCGTACATTTCGGCTGGCGCAACTGGAATAATAACTGGGTTTGGTGCTATGGGGTATAAGATGGCAATAGATGCGATGTTGAATCTAATATGTTCGGAGGTGGAGGCCTGATGGCCAACAGATTAGACATCGATTCAGACTTGATTCGCAAACTAGCCCAACTTTTGGATGAAACTGGACTCTCAGAAATAGAATATGAAAGCGGGGGCAGAAGCGTTCGCGTTGCCCGTCAAATTAATGCCCATAATTCGTCAATCTCGGGTCATACCGGAGAGATAATCACCCAACTCAAAAGCGCTCCCGAAGCTACCCCGTTAAGTCCAACACCAGAAAAACGCGAGGGGACACCAATTACAGCGCCTATGGTTGGCACTGTTTTTCTCGCGCCAGAACCTGGTGCTGACCCTTACGTTAAGTTGGGCGACATCATAAATGAAGGGGACACTGTTATGCTTATCGAAGCGATGAAAACATACAACCCCATACGCGCAACTAAAACAGGTAAGGTCCTGGAAATACTAGTTGACGACGCAACTCCAGTTGAGTTCGGTGAAGAACTGGTTCTAATAGAATAGCTTCAGGCTGAAATTGAACGTAAACGCTAATGTTTGAAAAAGTCCTAATTGCGAATCGTGGCGAAATAGCGCTTCGAATCCATCGAGCTTGCCGAGAAATGGGTATAGCAACAGTAGCGGTACATTCAACGGCCGACGCCGACGCTATGCATGTTCGTCTCGCTGACGAAAGTATTTGTTTGGGTCCTCCGTCTGCGAAGGACAGTTACTTAAATATTCCAGCAATTGTGTCCGCCGCTACTATCGTCGGGGCTAATGCCGTTCACCCGGGATACGGTTTTCTCTCAGAAGATGCTGGTTTTGCGTCGATTCTAGAGGAACACGGTTTTACATTCATCGGACCAAAACCTGAGCATATAGCCTTGATGGGTGATAAGGTTGCGGCAAAGGAAGTTCTTGAGAAGTTCGGCGTACCCGTAGTGCCCGGTTCAAATGGGGCAGTTGAAAGCCCAGAAGAGGCGCGGGCGGTATCTCGGAAACTTGGTTATCCAGTATTGATCAAAGCGGCGGGCGGAGGTGGCGGACGCGGCATGCAAGTTGTTCGCCAACCGAGTGACATGGAGTCAGCATATACTATTGCCCGCACTGAAGCGAAAGCAAGTTTCCGTAATGACACCGTTTACATAGAAAAATTCCTGGAAACGCCGAGGCACATTGAAGTTCAGGTATTTGCAGACAGCCATGGGAGTGCGGTTCACCTCGGTGAAAGGGATTGTTCGCTTCAACGTCGCCACCAAAAAATCCTGGAAGAAGCGCGCTCACCGGCACTAACCGAAACCGAGCGCAATAAAATTGGCGAAATTGCCTCGGGGGCAATAAAACAACTGGGCTATGAAAATGCCGGGACCATCGAATTTCTATACGAAGATGGAAATTTTTACTTTATCGAAATGAACACACGGTTACAGGTTGAACACCCCGTAACTGAAATGATTACGGGCGTAGACATGGTTCGAGAACAGATACGTGTTGCCGACGGATTACCTTTGTCATTTGCTCAGGACAATATTTCTTTCAACGGTCACGCTATTGAATGCCGCATTACAGCGGAGGATCCTGAAACCTTTGCCCCTTCCCCCGGGAAAATAACCGATTATCACCCACCAGGTGGGTTGTCCGTTCGGGTTGATTCAGGACTTTACTCTGGTTACGAAGTGCCCGCTTATTATGACAGTTTAGTTTCGAAGCTAATTGTACATGGTCAAAGTAGAAATGAATGTTTGATGCGGCTTCGGCGATCACTCGAGGAGTACGTTATTGGTGGAATAAGAACAACAATTCCACTTCATGAAAAAATTCTAGCAAATCCAGACTTTCTAAATGGAGAGTATGATATTCATTGGCTTGAACGCTTTGTTTCTGACGAGTTAACTTAATTTTGATCAATATGATTACCCTCTTTGATGAGTACGCTGACACCTGAAATCCTTTTACGCGCCTATACCGTCGGATTATTCCCAATGGCGGAGCATAAGAATGATGCGACGCTTTATTGGATTGACCCGGAAACACGGGGAATACTGCCGTTGGATAAATTTCATATACCACGCCGACTGAGAAGGACAATTCGTGCCGAAACATATCATATACGTTGCAATACAGCGTTCGAAGACGTGATACGAGCATGTTCTGCCCCACGAAAAGGGACCAACGAAAGCTGGATCAATGAGGAAATAGTATCTCTTTACACAGAATTACATTCTATGGGTCGCGCCCATAGTGTAGAAACCTGGCAACATGGAAAGCTAGTAGGTGGCTTGTACGGGGTCGTTTTGGGTGCAGCTTTTTTTGGAGAAAGTATGTTCAGCGAAGAACGTGACGCAAGCAAGGTCGCGCTTGTGCATTTAGTTGCTCGCTTACAAAAAAGTTCATTTCGACTGTTAGACACCCAGTTTATCACAGAACACCTTTCTCAATTTGGCGGGGTAGAATTGCCTCGTTCGGGTTACCGCCAAATTTTGTTATCAGCACTTGACGCAAGCACAGTGTTTCAAAGCGAATTATCTCATTCGGAGCTTGAAACTTTTATACAGTCTACAACCCAAACGTCGTAGACAGGGTGTTCGATAGCGGAAACAGCAGGACTGGAACCGAACATCCAGCCAGAAAACAGCCGCTGAGTATTCTCGCCTTGGCGACGTTCTCGGATCTCTATATAAGCCGTTGTTTCCGGGGGCTCCTCTGGTGGGCGCTTGTGACAACGTTTCACAACGATATCTAATGTCCCAAATCGGACAGTCAAACCCAGTGGTGCTTCAATTGTTGATACACGAGCTGTAATCTTATCTAAGCCCTGCAGGAGAGCTGAAGGCCATTCAACACCAGTTTGAGGTGAAGCCCAGCTCCCTACGTTTATACCCAAAATTAGGCCGGTTATAAACACCGTCCTAATTATAAAACCACACGTCTGATTTCGATTAGTTTCCTTGTCCAACATCTTTCTTGGTCTGACTGAATATCATCCTTCCGACCAAGCCCATAAGATCGATGGAACCTTGCGTCGCTGTGATCTCGCCGCCCGAAGTTAACATTTCGTTGGAACCACCAGGTGACAAAGAAAGATATTTTTGGCCTAAAAGCCCCTCTGACGCCACGGAGATAGATGTATCTTCCGGTATTTTGACGTCAGACCGAACGGACATCGATACTTCTGCGAAGTAAGATTTTGGGTCAAGGGAGGTTGATGTAACCGAACCAATCTTTATACCACTCATCCTGACGTCAGAACCAACTAATATTCCGTCTACCTGATCAAATTTAGCTCTAACTTCATACCCATCGGTTGAACTAATATCTGCCTTGCTATACGCAAAAACAATAAAAAAAGCTGCGACGAGCAGTACAACAGCGCCCATTACCGTTTCAATTAAATTCCTACGCATCCGTCATCTTCCCCAGCGTAAACTCCTATGCGGCATTCCCACCTTTTCAAGATGGCTTCCAAGGCTCATAATCACCAGTTGCTGAGGCGCGCACCCCACCCTTTTCTACATGGCCTGGCGGTTGGTATGCACCCCCGGTACCTGTCATATTTGGAACATGCGCCCGTTGCCATTCCCATTGCCTATCAACATCGTCGGTAGGAATATCATTAGTAGTATGGTGTAGCCAGGAGTGCCAAGCCGGAGGTACACGGGACGCCTCAGCTTTCCCATCATACAATACCCACCTTTTTTGTTTTGCACCTGCCGCAGGACGTTTTGCGCAATAATAAACATTTGCTTGGGAATCGCGGCCCACCTCTTTTCCAAATACCATAGTGTAGATTTTGGTTCCAATTGTCATGTTAGTTTTTGCATTCTGTAAGGCGTTATTGTCAAACTTTACGAAATCAAGCGCAGACTATGACAAACTCGTTTGGCTTCGTCCAGCATTCGGATCCATGCAAAGTGAGGTTAGTATCCACATGTTTTTCGTTAACGATATGCGTTTAAAAAGACTATTTATGGGTAGATCAGTGTTAATCGGCCGTTTAGGGTGCACCAAAGTCTTTGGAGAGCTAAAATGGATGATGGAGTAGAGCAGCGACTAAAAAAGCTAGGAATTACGCTGCCAACCCCCCCTACACCGTCCGCAAATTATGTACCTTACCGCCGCTCAGGAAACCAAATTTACATAGCGGGTCAGATCTCCGTCACTGACGAAAATTCCATAAAAGGTAAAGTGGGTGGGGACCTCAGTACCGAAGAGGGCTATTTAGCAGCGCGCCTTTGCGGCCTGAATATACTGGCTCAACTTACCGCCGCTGTTGGAACAAGTATAGATCGTGCAAAAGCCATCAAGCTTGGTGGATTTGTAAACGCACCACCAAACTTCGTCGACGCGCCAGCAGTAATTAACGGTGTCTCCGATTTGTTTGTGGAAGTAATGGGGCAAGACGCTGGCCAACATGCGCGTTTTGCCGTGGCGGTGTCTTCTCTCCCAGGGGGGGCCGCCGTTGAGGTTGACGGTATCTTTGAGATCATCTGAGCATGCCGGACGGGGGTGATACTGTTACTGTTAAGGTTATTTCGTCGCTAGACGAAGTGTCACAGACCCAATGGGATATGTGCGCCGGAAATCAGAATCCTTTTGTTTCGCATACGTTTCTTAAATGTCTAGAAGACTCTGAAGCTGTATGTAGTGAAACGGGGTGGCTACCCCAACACATTCTTATCGAAAATGAAACGGGCCTCGCTGGCTGTGTTCCCTGTTATCTAAAAAATCACTCACACGGTGAATATGTATTCGATTGGGGCTGGGCGGATGCATTTGAACGAGCGGGCGGACAATACTATCCCAAGCTACAGGTATCCGTCCCATTTTCACCGGTAACGGGACCCCGCCTTCTTGTACGTGACGGTGGAGACGTCAAACAAACACAAGAAATATTGACGGGAGGCCTTTTGGAACTAAGTAAGCAGCATGGTGTCTCTTCGCTCCATGTTACATTTCCAACGGAAGATGAGTGGACTGCTTTGGGGGAAAAGGGTCTTCTGCAGAGGCAAGGCCAACAATTCCATTGGCATAACGACGGGTATAAGACATTTGACGATTTTCTGGGGACCCTAAACTCACGTAAACGAAAAATGATTCGAAAAGAACGTAGGGCGGCCAATAAAGAAGTAGACATTCAAGTCCTTACTGGCGATAGGCTTCAATCACATCATATGCACGAATTTTATCAATTTTATATAAACACAATAGATCGTAAGTGGGCACATGCTTACCTGAACATCAAATTCTTTCAGCTGCTTCACGAACGAATGCGAGAAAATGTGGTGTTGGTGAGAGCGAGCCAGGGTGGCAAAGCTGTCGCGGGCGCACTAAACCTCTGTGGACCGGATACGCTGTGGGGTCGCAATTGGGGATGTAGCGAACGATTTCATATGCTTTATTTTGAGGCTTGCTTCTATCGAAGTATAGAATTCGCAATTGAAAATGGTTTGGAGAGAGTGGAAGCGGGAGCCCAGGGTCCCCACAAAATCAGTCGCGGTTACTTACCTCATCCAACCTACAGTGTTCATTGGATCAGGGACGAAGGCTTTAGAAACGCGGTCGAAAAATATCTGCAGCAAGAACGGCGTGGTGTAAACGGGGAGATGATGTTACTTACGAAACTGTCACCATTTAAACATGAGAAAAAGCCTCGTGAATGACGTCGAAGACATAACCTATCGAAACATTGACGGTCATTCGTTGCTGGGGCGAATATACCGCCCACAAAAATCAGGGCCAACAAATTGGGTAGTAGATGTTCATGGCGGAGCATGGGGTTCTGGAGACCGACTGAATAACGCAGTCATCCACGAAGATCTCGCTCGAAACGGTATCGGGGTTTTTTCCCTTGATTTTCGCCTTTCAGATGTTGCGCAACACCCTTTGCCTGTGGAAGATATTTCCTATGGCATACGATGGTTTAAAGCCAATAAAAACGCACTCGATCTGCAAGTTATGGCAATAGGCGGGTTAGGTGCCTCTAGCGGAGCACAGCAACTTGGGTTAGTCGCTCTGCGACCTAATGATGAAAGGTGGACAACAGAAGATCCTGCGCTAACTTATATATCCTCTTGTATCGAATTTTTTGTCGCGTGTTGGCCTGTATTCGACCCGCTCGCACGGTACGAGATGGTGCTGGATATTGGAAACGACAGACTTTGCGCCGCACATGACGCCTATTTTCGATCCAAAGGAGATATGGTAGCGGCTAACCCTTACCTCATACTTGAACGCGACGAAGAAGAACGGATCCCACCCATACTGATTATTCAGGGTACAAACGACGCGAACGTAAACCATAATTGGCAGGATAGGTTCGCCGATTTATACAAAGCAAAAGGAGGTACGGTAGAGGTTCACAAATACGAAGGACAACCGCACACGTTCGTGACATCGGACCCCCTAAATAGAGCTTCAATAGATGCTATTAAAATAATTAGAGAATTTGTCCTACGAGCGTAAAAAGCTTAATGCAATAGTAAGCGAACGTTTAGAAGGGCCGAAATAACTTCGAAAAATCCCTACATAAAGCTCTAACTACATGATTAGTCGTACATCGCGATCTGAAAGCTTACTCAACTAATTCTTCTATTCGACTTCCGCCAGGATCAATATCACCGTCCGGATCCTTGGCTTGAGCTCGCTTGGGTGGCGCTGCCTGGATTACGAAGGTAAGTTTATCTTCGTCTTTAGCAACATCGACCTGCACAACTCCACCCTTTGCCAACTTTCCAAACAAAATTTCATCCGCGAGGGGTTTTTTAATATTTTCTTGAATAACTCTAGCCAACGGCCTGGCTCCATACGCCTCGTCATACCCTTTACGACACAGCCAATTTCGTGCTTCGCCGGTGAGTTCAAAAGTAACGTTACGATCTTCTAGTTGCACTTCCAACTGCATAATAAATTTATCAACCACACGAAGGACAACATCTTTCGGCAAGCTCGAGAACGGGATTGTTGAGTCCAGACGATTACGAAACTCTGGAGTAAACATCCGCTTTATTGCCTCTTCATCTTCACCAACACGCACAGAGCGCTCAAATCCTATAGCCGGTTTCGCCATGTCAGCAGCGCCGGCATTAGTGGTCATAATTAGAATTACATTGCGAAAATCCACGCTCTTGCCGTTATGATCGGTGAGCCGACCGTGATCCATTATTTGTAAAAGAATATTGAATACGTCAGGGTGTGCTTTTTCAATTTCATCCAACAGAAGTACAGAATGCGGATTTTGATCAATAGCATCTGTTAACAATCCTCCTTGATCGAATCCTACATAACCGGGAGGAGCACCGATAAGGCGAGAAACAGAATGACGTTCCATATATTCCGACATATCGAAGCGAGTCAGCACGATGCCCATGGTGATGGCGAGTTGTCGGGCCACCTCAGTTTTTCCCACTCCCGTTGGACCCGAAAATAAGTATGAGCCAATAGGTTTATCGGGTTCTCGCAATCCAGCCCGTGCCAACTTAATTGAGGACGCAAGTGCTTCGATGGCCCTATCTTGTCCGAATACAACGGTTTTGAGGTCGCGCGCAAGATTTTGCAAGGAATCCTTATCTGATCGCGAAACGCTCTTCGGAGGTATGCGTGCTATCTTCGCGACTACAACTTCAACGTCTTTAACAGTAATAAGCTTTTTTCGTCGACTTTCTGGAACGAGTTTTTGGGCAGCACCCACCTCGTCGATCACGTCTATAGCTTTGTCAGGTAATTTACGATCGTTTATATATTTGGATGCTAGTTCTACAGCCGTGCGAATAGCCGCAGCAGTATATCGGACTCTATGATGCTTCTCGTAATAGGGTTTGAGTCCCCGCAGTATCTTCACTGCGTCTTCTACACTTGGTTCCGGAACATCAATTTTTTGGAAACGCCGAGCCAGTGCCCGATCCTTTTCAAAATAAGAACGATATTCTTTATAGGTGGTCGAACCAATACATTTTAGAGAACCCCCTTGAAGCGCCGGCTTCAGAAGATTTGATGCATCCATCGATCCTCCGCTTGTCGCCCCCGCACCGATAACCGTGTGTATCTCGTCGATGAACAAGACCGCGTCCTCATGCTTTTCTAATTCAGCCACAACCGCTTTGAGGCGTTCTTCAAAATCACCTCGATAACGCGTGCCTGCGAGAAGAGCACCCATATCCAACGCGAATATCGTTGCCCCTTTTAATACGTCTGGCACCTCTTCATTATGGATGCGCCTAGCCAGACCCTCGGCAATTGCTGTTTTACCCACACCAGAATCGCCAACATAAAGCGGGTTATTTTTTGTCCTACGACACAAAACCTGGATTGTTCGTTCGATCTCAGAATCACGCCCAATCAAAGGGTCTATCTTTCCATCAGATGCTCTCTGGTTGAGGTTGACACAATAAGTGTCCAAAGCCTCACCAGCCGGTTTGGTGCCATCACCATCAGTGTTATCTCCATCAGAACCGTGCACCGATCTTTCGTCCGACCTACCGGGTACTTTTGCTATGCCGTGGCTGATATAATTTACGGCGTCGAAACGCGACATATCCTGTTCCTGCAAAAAGTATATAGCGTGGCTTTCGCGCTCAGAGAACATCGCAACAAGGACGTTCGCGCCAGTAACTTCTTGCCGTCCAGACGACTGAACATGAATGGCAGCCCGCTGAACTACTCGCTGAAAGCTGGCCGTAGGCTTAGGGTCGTCGTCACTTTCTATAACCAAGTTGGACAATTCTTCGTCTAGATACCGTTTTAAGTCTTTAGACAGCTTATCTATCTCCACCCCACATGCCTTAAGAACAGAAATTGCATCCTGGTCCTCTATAAGCGCAAACAATAAATGCTCTAACGTTGCATATTCGTGACTACGGTCACTCGCGTATCCAAGAGCACGGTGCAAACTTTTTTCAAGATCACGTGAAAGCATTCGCTCAAGCCTTTTCAAGAGTACATTGCAGGGGGTGTTGATGGTGCCTAGCAAGATCCATAACCTGCTGAACCTTAGTTTCAGCTACTTCATATGTGAAGATACCACAAATGCCTACGCCTTTTTGATGAACGTGCAGCATAATTTGGGTTGCCTCTTGTTGGTTTTTACTAAAGAAACGCTCCAACACGAGTACGACAAACTCCATAGGGGTGTAATCATCATTTAACATGACCACTTTATACATCGCTGGCTTTTTTGTTGTCGGTTTTCTCTCGAGAACAACCCCAGAATCTCTACCCAAATCTGGGTCGTCACCACCTGGAACATCCTGAGCATTATTAGCCGCTGTGGCAGGTAAATAACTCAAATCCATGTATTTTATTAAAAACTGTTTCATTATCCTAATATTATAAAATCGACCGACGATAATCAAAGAGCAATCTAATTGTTCGCGTTATAAGTCTTACCACTATCATAGTTCATATTAGACACGAATCCTTGCATTTAGTAGGGTGAAATTAATTAGCTATAATCAAAACTTGGCGGCCAAAAGAACTGCTTGTTTTGAAAATCTTTGCTCTATTAAACTATCAAGTCTGCTGAAACACACGCGGATTGGGAGTTGATTTGTTTCGGTACTCGGTAGCTTTTATTTTGTTGATATTTATAATTTTGGCCACATCGCCGGGTGCGGAGGCTAAATATGCCTCTATCGTTGTTGACGCAAAAACTGGGCGTGTTCTGTATTCCGTAAATTCCAATACAAAAAATTACCCCGCGTCTCTCACGAAAATAATGACACTTTTCATAACCTTTGATGCTGTAAAAACTGGATTATTAAGCCTAAGACAAAAACTACCCGTTTCACGTGTTGCAGAAAGCCGATCACCTTCGCGACTGGGTTTAAGACGAGGGGATACAATATCGGTCGAAAATGCGATTAAGGCCCTCGCTACCAAGTCGGCAAATGATATAGCAACAGTGCTTGCGGAATCGATTGGTGGCACCGAACGCAAGTTCGCCAAAATTATGACACGCCGAGCCAGATCATTAGGAATGAAGAATACAACTTTTAGAAATGCCTCGGGGTTACCCAACCGAGGCCAACTAAGTTCAGCCAAAGATATGGCGACCCTTGCACGGGCATTGCTTAATCGTCACCCGGACATGTATCACTATTTTTCAAAGAAAACTTTTACCTACAATGGCTTAACATACAGGACTCACAATAAATTAATGTCGCGTTACCGCGGAATGGATGGTATAAAAACTGGCTATATCCGTGCTTCTGGATTTAATTTAGTGGCCTCCGCTAAACGTGCGCATAATAGAGTAATAGGGGTTGTTTTTGGCGGTCAAACCCCTCGGTCCCGCGACCGACATATGAAACGATTACTCGATAAGGGCTTTAAAGCATTAAATAACGCCCGACCTATCTCCAGTGTATCGGAAAGAATAACTTTGCCTAAGATGGGCACGAACCGCACCATAGTTTCACAGAAGCTGGGCAAATACACTGCCCAATTAGCATCACGTAATAAGGCTGTGAAACGCCCAAGATACACAATCACAAAAGCAGAAAAAAACATCCGTGGTTGGGCCGTGCAAGTTGGCGCGTACAATCGTTATACACCAGCCCGCCGCGCTATTGAACGAGCAGCCAAAGCCGTACCAAGCCTTATAGGAAAAAAGTATCGCGTCTTGCGACATAAGAGCAAACTGCGGCGTGGCTTGTCGATATTTAAAGCCCGGTTGATTGTTGGTAGTAAGTCGAGGGCTAGCAACTCATGTCGTGCACTGAAGCGACGGAAAATAGACTGTATGGTCGTTTGGATGGGTCGAAAATCTCGATAACAGATAGATAGGACGAAACCCGACCACACATATACCTGCTGTAAACGATAAAAAGTCTCAGAATTTCCGTCAGGAGACGCTAAACGCTGGGGGACAATAATAAACTGATTATAGGGCAACGAGTCTTATTAACAGTACACAACCATAACTTTAAATAGGTGGATTAATACCGCTCTTTTTTAATTGCGAAACTAAGGTGTCCTTAAGGCGTTGTAGCCCCTCCGAAGTGGCCGCTTCGCAGCGAGCGACAAGTGCATTTTGTGTGTTAGAAGACCGAAGCAACCACCATCCATCGTCGTTAACGACCCTCACACCATCAATCTCTGAAATATCAGCGCCTAACACGGACAAGCGATCACGCACTTCCTCAACAATTTGAAATTTCCGATCTTCCGGACAGTTAAACCGCAACTCGGGTGTATTAACCAACTGCGGTAGGCTTCGCCGCATCGCAGAAAGACTTTCCTTGCATTGTCCCAGGCAGGACAATAAACGCACCGCGGCGTACAAGGCATCGTCGTAACCAAAATACCTGTCAGCAAAGAAGATATGTCCGCTCATCTCGCCAGCTAATAGGGCGCCCGTTTCCCTCATTCGCGCTTTGATAAGAGAATGTCCGGTCCGCCACATCATGGGGTTTCCCCCGAGCCGTTCTATCTCATCGAATAATACCTGACTTGCTTTTACGTCGGCGATAATGGTGGCACCAGGATTATTTTCTAAAACATCTCTCGCCAATATGACCATCAATTGGTCACCCCATAGTATTTCTCCTTCATCGTCAATCACCCCTATACGGTCACCATCGCCGTCAAACGCAATGCCTAAATCACAACTGTTTTCGAGAACTGCTGCACGAAGCTGAGTCATGTTTTCCGGAACCGTGGGATCCGGGTGATGAGCGGGAAAAGTACCATCTATATTTTCGTTCAATAAAATATGTTCGCCAAGTAAAACTCGGGTCAAACGGGCCATCGCATCACCCGCAGAACCGTTACCGGCGTCCCACGCAACTCTAAGAGACCTTCCTTCAGAAAAATCCTGAGAAACCCTGTTTACGTAGTCATCGAGCAGAAACTCTCTATAATTAACACCCGCACCCACCGTAAAGGTGCCACTCGCAGAAATTTCCCCCAGCCTCAAGATATCATCACCGTAGAAAGAATTATTCCCAAGCATTATCTTAAAACCGTTATATTCGGGAGGATTATGGGAGCCTGAAACCATAATTCCACCAGCCGTATTTAAAGCCGTCACTGCATAATACAGCATTGGTGTGGGCCCTAATCCTACACAGGCAACGTTAATCCCACTCTCGTTAAGGCCCCGCACGACCGCTCCTTCCAGTGATGGGGAACTCAAGCGACCGTCATAACCAACACATGCCGTCGTTCCCCCTTCATTTGCCACTACGGTTCCGAAGGAGCGTCCAATAGAATAGGCATCTCTCTCGGACAGGTTCTCGCCTATTACGCCTCGTATGTCGTATTCTCTCAAAATTGTTGGGTTTATATAATGTCCGGGTGTAATACTCATTCGTCCTCGGCAAGCTCCGGTGCCCTTCCTACGCTATAATAATTTAATCCAACGCGGGCTATTTCATCAGGATTGTAAATATTACGAAGATCGACCATCACTGGATCTAACAAGAGCTCTTTTACACGTTCCAGGTCCAATAACCGGAACTCGTTCCACTCTGTAACAACCACAAGCGCATTAGCCCCTGCCATTGCTTCATACGCGTCCGAGCAAAAAATCGTATTGGGCAACAATTCCCTTGCTTCATCCATACCTTGGGGATCAAAGGCACGGATCGTCGCTCCAGCAGTTTGAAGTGCGGGTACGATTGAAAGACTAGGACTTTCCCGCATATCATCCGTGTTGGGTTTGAACGTGAGACCAAGGATGGCTATAGTTTTGTTGTGCACCGAACCACCACACGCAGTGACTATTTTTTCCGACATCCTCCGTTTACGTTCTGCATTTACTCCAACGACTGTTTCAACGACTTTAAGTGGCGTGCCGTATTCAGTGGCCGTTTGCACTAACGCACGCGTATCCTTAGGAAAGCAAGACCCACCATACCCTGGTCCCGCGTGTAAAAATTTCCGTCCAATTCGACCATCAAGTCCAATTCCACGCGCTACTTCCTGCACATTTGCCCCCACTTTCTCGCAAAGATCAGAAATTTCATTAATGAACGTGATTTTCGTTGCCAGAAACGTATTAGCCGCATATTTGATTAATTCTGCCGTTTCAATATTTGTATGGAGCATCGGAGTTTCTAATAGATAAAGCGGTCTATACAACTCCTTTAAGATGTTTACAGCAGCTTTTGAATTTGTCCCAATAATTACCCGATCAGGCCGCATAAAGTCTTCGATAGCAGAACCCTCGCGAAGAAACTCTGGGTTTGAAACCATATCAAAGTCCGCACCAGGATTGGTGGCACGCATAATACGCTGAACTTCCCGTCCCGTTCCGACTGGCACGGTTGATTTGGTAACCACTACTGTATAACCATCAATCGCCTTGGCAATTTCAGTAGCAGCCGCATGAACATATGAAAGATCAGCGTGTCCATCGCCACGGCGGCTGGGGGTCCCAACCGCGATAAAAACGGCATCGGCATTTTTTACGGCTGGTTCCAAATCAGTAGTAAAGCTCAATCGTCCGGCACCAATATTTTTGCTTACTAACGCCTGCAATCCGGGCTCGTAAATTGGTATATCACCATTTTCTAGTTGTTGGATTTTCCCTCTATCTTTGTCGACACAGATTACCTGGGTCCCAAATTCTGAAAAACATGCCCCTGAAACGAGACCCACATAGCCGGTGCCTATCATGGCTATACGCATTTCTAACTCCGTCTCAGCGGGCAATCCCCGCCGCGTATCGTTTCAAAATAGATTTGATATCATCCCGCAATTCAGGGCGCTCTAGAGCAAATGCGAGATTTGCTTCGAAAAACCCTAGCTTGCTGCCACAATCAAATCGGGTACCTTCAAATCGCAGGCCATGAAAAGGTAACTGGCCAATCATTTTTGCCATCGAATCTGTGAGTTGGATTTCCCCACCCGCGCCCGTCCGTAGTTTGCTTAAATGGCTGAACACCTCCGGCAACAGAATGTACCGACCAATAATACTTACCGTAGACGGCGCATCTTTTGGGTTAGGTTTTTCTATTAACCCCTTAATGTCGACCAATCTGCCGTCGTCTGAGGCAATGTCAAGTATCCCGTAACGGTTTGTTTTCTCTCTCGGGACATCGACCACACCTACAACATTTCCTCCCGTTGCTTCAAAAACTTCTACCATTTGTCCCAGACAAGGTTCGTCGGCAAGGATAAGATCATCGGCTAATAAGACGGCAAATGGCTCATTGCCCACAAGTTCTCGTGCGCACCAGACAGCGTGACCTAAGCCCAGCGGTGCCTGCTGGCGCGTATATGCTATGCGGCCAGGCTCAAGAACTGGAACTTCAACCGTCTTTAATTCGTTTTCCCTACCCAGCTCTTTAAGGACCTGGGTTAACTCAACACTGTAGTCGAAAAAATCTTCGATCGCGGCCTTCCCGCGTCCAGTCACAAAAATGATTTCCTCGATACCCGCCGTTAGTGCCTCTTCAACGGCATATTGAATTAAAGGTTTGTCAACGACAGGCAACATTTCCTTTGGCATAGCTTTTGTTGCCGGAAGGAAACGGGTCCCCAAGCCACCTACTGGAAATACTGCTTTTCGTATTTTTTTAGCCACCAAATACTCCGAACGTGGCGGGGTTGTTTATTGTTTCTGTCTGAACCAGCGCAAAGGTTCAGTACCAGACACCTTTTGCCACGGCCCTCAAATCGATGCAAGTTGGGAGCCCATTTAGCCGTCCGGCAATAACAGGTCTTTTGCAAGATTGATTTGAGCTGCAAGCCATGTAGACCCACCGCGGTCTGGGTGATTTGTCTTTAAAAGATTTCGGTGGGCTTCTCGGATCTCGTCATCAGAAGCACCGAATTTAAGACCGAGTATTTCATAAGCTTGTTCGGCGCCCATCTGGGGCGCACTACTGTGATTTTTTTGACCGGCGCCAGAATTTTGAGAGGTTCTCCTCCAATCTGGCCCGTGAACGCGGTCCATATAACTCTCTAAAATAGAGGCAGACTTTGGGTCGGCTACACGAACCTCGTGAAAAAGGTCAACTAGATCGGATAGAGAGAGTTCGTCTAAATTTTTACCGCTAAATGTTCCCGCGATAACCGTCCCACGCAATACCCCGCTATCGTGTTCCAATGTCATACGGAGATAGCGGGTCTCAATGTCAGAATTTCGACCCGGCGTTGGGCCCCTCATATTCTTTAGACCTCGCAAGATACCCCGCCACTGCAGAAGCATGGGAAGAATAAACAACCCCCAACCCAATGGTCCGAGCCGACCACTCAAAGTTAGAAATGCTATAAAAGCCACCATCAGAAGCGTTACTACCGCAGAAATCGTTCTCTGTAGATTTCTTGGATTTGTCCTGCGAATACCTCTGACCAGGAAATAAACCCCAATCAAAACAGCAAGACCAAGTATAAAATATGGCATAGAGCTAAACTAACGCATTTGTTTGGTAATTTGCCTCACTTCGTGCCCATCAGTTTTATGCGAGTAATCCTCTAGTGCCGGATGTCCACCCGCCGCAAAGATCGCTACGGCACTGAGCATTTCCTTTAATTGACGTGCCGAGCTAAGGTCAAAGCTGCAATGCGCCCCCCCCGTAAGTTTGGCAATCTGCCGAAAGGCATTTCCGGTTATAAGATCATTGCCTTCCTGAAAAAGAAATGAAGGGACACCCTGAACACCCAGCCTCCCGGCCGCGTCACATACATCGTCAATATCCTCCTCAAAGCTGTCTCCTACTAGCACCAATGCGTTCACCTTTTGTGTTTCATTTTCTCGGAGCGTATGGCTAAGAACTTTTCGAATTTGTGTCCTTCCTCCAAGACAGCGAACCTTTGTCATTCTCCGGACAAGCTCGTCGGGTGTTTCCACCCAAGGGCTAGATTTACACTCTCGGTAGCCGCGAAAAAACACCAACTGAACTTCCAAACCGCCTAACTGATCTGTGGAGTGAAACATTTCTGCTTGCACATGGCACGCCTGATCCCAAGTGGGCTCTCGGCTCGCCGTAGCATCCATTGCGAATATCAGCCGCCCACGGCCTCTAGCTGCTCTAACGACGGGCGTGGCCGCTACTTTTGCAAGAAACTGCGACACGTCATCTGAAGGCTGACCGCTTAGCAGGGTCTCTTTTCGTTTTTTGCCGGACATATTTCGTGCTCTTTCCGGTTAGAGGGGTGAAATAATACTCATCCCCCCATAATTCTAGTCTCAACAATTAATACCCCATTATTGCTACCTGTATTAAGATAAATAAAGGATTGGATAAAGATTATGCCAAAAACTCCAAATTATTTCGAAAACAAAACGATAATGGTGACCGGTGGCGCAAGTGGGATCGGGCGTGCAACCGCATTAATATTCGCACGTGAGGGCTCAAACGTAATAATAGGTGACATAAACCTCGACAAAGCCAATTCGGTGGCTGCGGAAATTCGAGAAATTCATGGAGACGTAGAAGTATTCAAAGTAAATGTAACGGAACGTTCGATGGTTGATAGTATGGTTGAATACGGAATCGACCACTTTGGAAAAATTGATTTTCTGCTGAATAGCGCTGGGTCTGCTGGGCGACGTTCAAGTTTCTTGGAAATCGACCAAACACTTTGGCGGGATACATATGACTTAAATGTCGACGGCATATTCAATACCATGCAATCAGTGTTGCCACATATGCTGCAAAATGAATCTGGAGTAATTATAAACATAGCGAGCATGGCACATCGAAGGGGCGGTGGGGGGCATTCAATTCATTACGCTTCGGCAAAAGGAGCCGTAGTTACATTAACAATGGGCGTCGCTCGCGAATTTGTGGACCGCGGAATCCGAGCTATTTCCATTTCACCCGGCCCGATTGACACCGCATTTCAGGATATTTCATCCGAAGAATTAAAGAAAAAAATGATCGAAGACGTACCGATGAAACGTATGGGAACGCCCGAAGAAATCGGCGAAATGGCCCTTTTCCTTTGCTCCGATGCGTGTGAGTTTTTAACAGCAGACACTATTTATGTGAATGGCGGAGGGGGGTTCCGTTAGGAAAATGACAACAAGTCCAAATGAAACGGATGCGTTATTGGCAAGAATTACAATTTTGGAAACTCACGTTGCACACCAGGACGAGGTCATCGAAGAACTAAGTACAGTCCTCGCTCAGCAGTGTGAAAATATCAACGAAGTCGCGAGCAAGCTTCACCAAATACAACTTAAGATTGAAAAGTTGGACGAAGACTTTGGATAGTAGCCCACGAACCAATACGGTTCAGCGGCATACCGAACAACTCTGATCCCAATTACCCTTCATTATTCGTCCAATAGTTTAGCTTTCTCAAAAACGATACGAGAACCCGATTCCACGTGAGATTCGGGCGTCTCTGCGCTATGGAATGTAAATTATGAAAGCGCGCATACATATAAACTTAAAGAACGGCGTTCTGGACCCACAGGGCAAAGCAATTAAGCAAGCCTTAGAGGGTCTGGGTTTTAAAGGCGTGAATGAGGTTCGAATTGGAAAATTTATTGAGTTAGAACTTTTGGAAACCGATGCGAATACGGCGCGAAAAGAGACGGAAGATATGTGTAAAAAGTTACTAGCGAATACGGTGATAGAAAACTATGAGATCGATCTTGAAGAATGAAAGCCGCGATTATTGTTTCCCCAGGGTCCAATTGCGACAGAGATGTGCAAGTTGCGCTCGAGCAAAACATCACAAGCCCTCCGGTTATGCATTGGCACCGCGACCCGGAGTTACCAAAAGTTGACTTGATAGTTGTTCCCGGTGGATTTTCCTACGGTGATTACCTTCGGGCTGGCGCGATGGCAGCCCATTCCCCCGTTATCCGCGAAGTAATCGACAGGGCCCAAAAGGGTGTGCCTGTCCTTGGTATCTGCAATGGATTTCAAATATTAACAGAATGTCACCTACTGCCGGGAACATTAATGAAAAATACTGGCCTAAAATTTATCTGCCGCGATGTTGATGTTCGTGTTGAAACCAATAACTCCATTTTTACGGGCAATTACGCTAAGGGTCAGAAAATAAAAATGCCGATCGCCCATAACGAAGGTAGCTATTTTGCCGATACCAAAACCCTTTCGCGTATAATCGACAATGACCTGGTGGCTTTGAGGTACTGTTCTGGCGACGGAGAGGTAAATGAGGACGCGAACCCAAATGGCGCACTTCTAAATATAGCGGGTGTGCTGAATGAGGAAAGAAACGTTTTAGGGATGATGCCTCACCCCGAACGGTGCTCAGACAAACAACTGGGTGGAGAGGATGGACGTACTTTGTTTAGCGGTCTCGCCAAAGCCATAATGCATCCTTTATGACCAAAATCACGCCTCAAATTGTTGCCGAGCACGGCCTGACGGAAAAAGAATACAAGCAAGTGCTCAAAATCATGGGCCGTAAACCAAATATCACTGAATTAGGTATTTTTTCTGTTATGTGGTCGGAGCACTGCTCATATAAATCTTCAAAATATTGGCTTAAGAAATTACCTACAGACGCGCCTTGGGTAATCTGCGGGCCTGGAGAAAATGCGGGCGTAATTGATATTGGCGACGGAAAAGCGTGCGTTTTCAAAATGGAAAGCCATAATCACCCATCATTCATTGAGCCCTACCAAGGAGCAGCTACAGGGGTTGGTGGGATTCTGAGGGATGTATTTACGATGGGTGCGCGGCCCGTGGCGAACATGAATGCGTTACGCTTTGGGTCACCCAGTCATCCAAAAACAAAATACCTTTTAGGCGGAGTAGTCTCTGGGATCGGCGGGTACGGGAATTGTATGGGAATTCCTACGGTTGGCGGCGAGCTTGAATTCGACACCAGTTATAATGGAAACATACTTGTTAACGCGATGACCGTCGGAATTTCTGAAGTGGACAAGATTTTTTATTCGGCGGCCGCGGGTATCGGCAATGCGGTGGTTTATGTGGGCTCAAAAACAGGCCGTGATGGTATTCATGGCGCAACGATGGCATCTGAGGAATTTGCGGAGGATACAGAAGGAAAACGCCCCACCGTCCAGGTCGGAGACCCATTCACTGAGAAATTATTGCTGGAGGCATGCCTCGAGCTAATGGCGACCGATGCCATAGTCGCGATCCAGGATATGGGGGCAGCAGGCCTTACCTCCTCTTCGGTCGAAATGTCTGACAAAGGCGACGTTGGAATTGCATTGGATTTGGATAGCGTGCCAATGCGAGAAGAAGGCATGACGCCATACGAAATTATGCTCTCTGAGAGCCAAGAAAGAATGTTGATGGTCCTCAAACCGGGCAGCGAACAAAAGGCACAAGCCATTTTTGATAAATGGGAACTAGACTTCGCCGTGATTGGTAAAGTGACGGATACGAAAAGGCTGACTTTAAAATGGAAGGGACACACGGTCAGTGACATACCTGTTCGTCCGTTAGTCGCCGAGGCACCTGAGTACAAACGCCCATACAAACCGACGCCACTGCCTGCCCCCATCTCTCCTGAAGATGCCGTTTCGCTTATCAAAATAGACCCAATGGAAGCGTTATTGTCCTTGTTGGGGTCGCCCGATCTTTGCTCTCGTCGCTGGATTTGGGAACAGTACGACCACATGGTGATGGGCGACACGGTTCAACGGCCTGGCGGAGATGCTGCAGTAATTCGTATACACGGCACTTCCCGAGCGTTAGCAATAACTACAGACTGCACCCCGAGATATTGCGTCGCAGACCCCATTGAAGGCGGCCGTCAGGCGGTATCCGAAGCTTGGCGAAATTTAACTGCTGTAGGAGCCTTGCCGCTTGCCATCACCGATAATATGAATTTCGGAAATCCAGAAAAACCAGAAATTATGGGGCAATTTGCGGGGTGTATTCAGGGCATGGCGGAGGCTTGCCGTTATCTTGATTTTCCCGTCGTGTCAGGAAATGTATCCCTTTACAACGAAACAAACGGTGTCGGAATTATGCCAACACCCGCAATTGGTGGCGTAGGTTTAATAGAGAACATAATCAATTCGACAACAACGTTTAAATTTAAAAGTTCGGGGGATACGATAATTTTAATTGGTGAAACACTCGGACATCTCGGCCGTTCTCTTTTGCTCCGTTTAATAGGAGAAGGTGAACGGGGCGCACCTCCGCCTGTCAATTTATCGGCGGAACGCCGCAACGGTGATTTCGTTCGTACACTCATCCAAACAAACAAAGTTTCTGCCTGCCACGACATCTCGGATGGCGGGTTATTAGTGACAGTAGCAGAAATGGCAATTGCGGGGGAAATTGGCGCAAAATTGTTTCAACCAAAAACCGAAACCCCGGATCTTGCCTGGTTTTTCGGAGAAGACCAGGCACGCTATGTAATTTCGACAAGTGATGCCACCCCCATACTCGAAGCTGCAAAACTTTCAGGTGTAAACGCATCCATAATTGGATCAACGGGCGGAACCATGTTGAGTGTTGAGAACGGCAATTCAATATCTATTTCTAAGCTCCGCAGCCACCATGATACATGGTTAGATAACTTTATGTCCGAAGCATAGACAATGGGGGCTAGCAGGTAGTAAAAACTACATTAGAAACGGGGTAACGTTATGCCAATGGAAGCAGGGCTTATAGAAAGCCTAATTAAGGACGGTATACCAGACGCACAAGTCACAATTCAAGATTTGGCAGGGGATGGAGACCACTATTCAGCACTCGTAGTTTCGGCGTCATTTGTAGGGAAAACTCGAGTGCAACAACACCAGATGGTATACGAAACGCTGGAGGGTAGAATGGGAGGGGACCTACACGCCCTGGCTCTCCAAACTAGCCTACCAAAAGACACCCCATAGAACCGTCACGATACAAAAGGAATATGTAATTATGAGCGAATCCCCTGTCTTTGACCGTATCAAAAATGAAGTTGACAGTAATTCTGTAGTATTATTTATGAAGGGCACACCGGTATTTCCACAGTGTGGTTTTTCGTCCGTCTGCGTGCAAGTTCTTAGCAACCTGGGAGTGCAATTCAAGGGAATTAATGTACTAGACGACATGGAAATTCGTGAGGGCATAAAAGAATATTCGAGTTGGCCCACAATACCACAATTATACGTCAAAGGTGAGTTTCTTGGTGGCTGTGATATAATGCGGGAAATGTATGAATCAGGTGAACTTATTGAATATCTGAATACTAATGGAATAGACGTTCAACTGACAAATCCCACCTAGTATGCGTCAAAAAACAGAGACCTTGGGTCTAAATACAAAGCCGTAGCTTCTCGGTAGAGTGCCTCAAGAGAAATTTTTACTATCGGCTATTATCTTTGCCAACATTTGATATTGGGTGGCTATTCTAGTGTCCGTTATAGAATTCATAATCAACGTCACTAATAAGGGCTGATTTATTTAATAGTTATCGGGTACCCAAATATAAATGGCTTTACTTACAACAAAAAATTTTGGGATTTCAATGGTTCTAATATACGCCTCTATGGCCTTAAGCGCCTGCAGTCGCGGAAATGTCAACACACCCAACTCCGCAGCACTCAGTCTGGCCTGCCAAACAATCAAATGTGAATGTCTGACAACAACAAATAATGTGTTCCGTGTTCCTAAAGCTGCAGAGATTGTTTGGCGCCCAAACGGAAACGCTACGTGCCCCGTTGGTTATTCTCTTCAAAAATTACAGCGCAAGCCCAAAAAAAAGAATAACTGACCGTCAACCCTTAGAAATTACAACAATCGCAGATAGAAACAATATCTAGCTAACGGGAATAATACTCAATTACGAGGTTCGGTTCCATTTGCACTGGATAGGGAACATCAGAGAACTCGGGAACACGCATAAATTTTCCCTGCATTTTACCGAAATCCACTTCAACGTATTCAGGCACATCGCGCTCAGCCAATTGTTCAGCTTCAAGAACCATGGGAATATTGCGGGATCTTTCTCTGACCTCTACAACATCACCCACCTTGACGCGATACGATGGAATAGTTACGCGGACACCGTTAACCTTTATGTGACCATGATTAATAAATTGCCTAGCGGCAAACACAGTCGGCACGAACTTCATTCTATAAATCACAGCGTCCAGACGTTGCTCAAGCAACCCGATTAATGCTTGAACGGTATCACCCTGCCGTTTGACCGCCTCACCGTAAATTCGCCGAAACTGCTTCTCGGTTATATTTCCGTAATAACCTTTGAGCTTTTGCTTTGCCTGAAGTTGAAGGCCGAAGTCGGACAACTTGCTGCGCCGGCGTTGGCCATGCTGACCAGGGCCGTATTCACGGGTATTCCACGGGCTTTTTGGCCGCCCCCAGAGGTTGCACCCGAGCCGCCGGTTTATCTTGTATTTAGAGCGGACGCGTTTAGACATCTCACTATATCCTTTATTTTATCTACTTGTCTCGGTAGTCCAAATCCGGACCTTGCCGGTGGCGGGATACAGAAAATAATTTCAATATCCACATTCCCGAGAATGGCGAGGGAGTATAGGGGGCAACATCACCTTGTCAATTAGCTTGGTTCATACATACTCGTGACAGAATACAGTAGATAGTCCCTCCTTTTCACAGGTTAAAACTATGACTTTATTAGATGCCTTCGGGTTGACCGCGGTCACACTCATGTTAGTTTTTTACACTCTGGAAGAACGCAATAATGTTTATGTCCTCGCGTTTGCAGGAGCTTGTGTTTTAGGGTCTGGCTATGGATTCGTCCAAGGTGCCTGGCCTTTTGGGGTCATTGAAGTTATATGGGCCTTTGTTGCCGTACGTCGTTGGAAAAAGTTAGGAAGATCTATCGCGGGGATTTGATAAACCTGACACAATACCCCGTAGTGTCTTTACTTCCTGATCACTCAAACCGACGCGGGAAAATATATTCCTAATGTTACGCACCATGCGTGCACGTTTTTCTAGCGGATATAGAAATCCGCAATCATCTAACTCGCTTTCGAGGTGCTCAAAAAAATCATTTATTTCCTGATGAGATGCCACGGCGCTACCCTTTCGTCTTAAATCCTTAAGAGTCTGCGGGTTTTTAGACTGAAACCACTCGTACCCTATCAGCAAAACGCATTGTGCTAGATTAATTGAACGATGCTCGTCGCTCACCGGCACCATAACAATGGCCTCTGAAATCGCTATATCTTCGTTACGCAAGCCTTTAGCCTCTCGACCAAACAGAACTCCCGATCTCTCCCCTTTGGTATAATTTGCGTTTAACTTTTCCGCCAATTGATTAGGTGTTAAAACGGGTTTGATCATGTCCCTAACCCGTGCAGTCGTCGCATATAGTCGATTTAAGTCAGCTATCGCGTCCTGTGTCGTTTGAAATAAACACGCGTTTTCCAAAATAGCTTCCGCCCCGGATGCAGTATTGATTGCCTTTTGATTTGGCCAATCACCCTTAGGGGTAACCAGACGCAGCTCCGACAGCCCAAAATTCATCATTGCTCTCGCAGCCGCACCGACATTCTCGCCGAGAGTCGGGTTAACCAGTATAATTACCGGGGCAGACATCTACGAAAACCGTTCAATCTAGATTCAGGGGTTTAAGAATTAACAACCGTAGCATGCACAATACAATTTATTTGAATGTCCATTCTATAAAATACACGTCTCCACTGGCGAAAACCAATATCAATAATTACTAATGAAAATCATGGACGTCCCTGAAAGGCATTCACAATCGGATATCGGCGATCACGACCAAATGAACGTCCAGTGATCTTTACACCCG
>JAYZFO010000038.1:0-29301 GCA_036336685.1 Pseudomonadota bacterium | reverse complement strand
TCACGGCTGTAGAAATAGGCTGCCAGCCCAAACTCTGTATCGTTGGCCATTTCTAAGGCTTGCTGCTCAGTATTGAACCGATAGAGTGGGGCCAACGGCCCAAAGGTCTCTTCATGTGTGACCTTCATGTCAGTGTTTACTTCTGAAAGAATGGTTGGCTCAAAAAACGTGCCGCCGAGTTCGTGACGAGAACCCCCGGAAACAATTTTTGCGCCCTGCGCAAGCGCATCTTCAATATGTTCCTCCACCTTTTCAACGGCGGCCATATCAATGAGCGGTCCTTGTTCAGTCTCGCCATCTAGTCCATTTCCTATACGCATCTGCCCAACAGCTAACGCTAGCTTTTCAGAAAATTCGTCATACACACCGTCCTGAATTAATAGCCGGTTCGCACATACACATGTCTGGCCAGTATTTCTGAACTTCGAAGCCATCGCACCCTCAACGGCTTCATCAATATCCGCATCATTAAAAACTATAAAAGGAGCATTGCCGCCGAGCTCCATCGAAGTTTTTTTGACCGTGCTGGCACATTGTTCCATCAACAATTTTCCGATTTCTGTTGAGCCGGTAAATGTCAACTTACGAACAAGAGGGTTTGAAGTCATTTCGGCGCCGATGGCCCCCGACGCACCCGTCACAACACTAAATACTCCCGCCGGAATTCCTGCGCGTTCACCAAGCTCCGCCATAGCGAGTGCGGAATAGGGTGTGGCCGTTGCGGGTTTAACCACCATAGTACAACCCGCCGCGAGTGCCGGACCCGCTTTCCTTGTTATCATCGCAGTCGGAAAATTCCACGGCGTTATCGCGGCGCAAACGCCAATAGGTTCTTTGGTTACCACAATACGCTTACCCACCGCGTGTTGAGGAATAGTATCGCCGTAGATCCGCTTTCCCTCCTCGGCAAACCACTCAATGAACGAGGCAGCATAGACTATTTCACCCATCGCCTCTTTAAGAGGTTTTCCTTGTTCGGCCGTCATCATTTGAGCGAGATCTTCTTGATTTTCCATCATCAGGTCGAACCAACGTCGAAGGATTGAAGCCCGTTCCTTTGCAGTTTTTTTCCGCCAAGCCGGATAAGCCTGATCTGCTCCAGCGATGGCTTCACGTGTCTCATCAGCTCCCATCTTAGGGATAGTACCAAGTACTTCGCCTGTCGCAGGATTAGTCACGTCGATTGTTTCATTCGAACCTGCGCCCACCCATTCGCCATTTACATAACAAGCTTCTCGAAAAAGACTTGGTTCTTTTAAGTTGAGAGTATTCGACATGGTTTTTACCTCGCATTGTAGATTACGAACTGCAGTAGTATGTTAGAAGTATACCGACGAGCAGTAATAATGTCTGCTAAGGCACTAAATCAATATGAAATTGGTTGACACTTTGTCTATTTCGAAACCCCAAATCCCATTTCAATCAAGAGTGACGTACAGTTAAAACACTAATTGCTTCTTAATCTTTCCCGCCAAGGACAAAAAATGATATCAGATAGAAAAAGGCAGCGTGCGGCGAAAGGCGACTTTTAAATATTTCTAGATACTCTGCGGCCCTATTTCAACTGGATATCTTGGTGTGAATACCCATAACAATACAACGCACAGTGAAGATGGAAATGGATTTCGCGATCAAATCCAAAATTTAGCCAAACTATTTCACTCAAGACAGTATAGCCAAGTTTTAAAGCAGGCTGAGGCTTTAATAGAAAAAAAACCGAACCATGTCGTACTCTTAAATATCCTTGGAGCAACAAATTCGGAGCTGAAAAACTGGAAACAAGCGTCCAATTATTTCGCAACAATCGTCCGATCAATACCTAGCGATGATGCCCACTACAACTTAGGTGTAACGCAATACCAGCTAAATAATAATAAGGAGGCAATAGCTAGTTTTCTCAATGCACTAAAACTTAATCCTGACCATGCCGAAGCGCATTCTAATCTTGGACTAATATTTTCCGATCTAGGGCAACAAGAAAAAGCAATCACGCATTTCAAAAGCGCTATTGGAATTCGCCCTGACTACTTTGATGCTCACAATAATTTTGGAATGGCACTCAACGCTATGCGGCAGTACGACGAGGCCATCGCGCGTTATAACGTCGCCCTGAGTATAGACCCAAACAAGGCAAGCACGCGAGCCGAAAAACTTTATATCCAACGACATATCTGTGATTGGGAAATACCACTGTCAGAGGAAAAAAAAATTGAGGAATTAGGTTTAGGTCACGAACCCGTGCAACCCTTCGTCATGTTGCCGATGGAAGACGCACCAGACCGTCACAAATTACGATCCCAAATTTATAGTAAAAACAAGTTTCCTCAGACACCATTGCCCCTTAATAGTCCACCGTCGAAAATTCCAAACCAGCTAAAGATCGGCTACTTTTCGGCTGACTTTCACGACCATGTAATGATGAATGTGATGACAAAAGTCTTCGACACACACGATAGAACCAAATACGACATACACGGATTCTCCATTGCGGACACCAAAAGCAAACAACGTCGTCTTATAGAAAGCTACTTCGATAAGTTTCACGATGTTTCCGTTCTAAATGATAAGAAAATAGCTGAAGCAGCAAGGAGCAACCGTATAGATATTGCAGTCGATCTCACTGGATATACTCGTAATCATAGAACCGGCATCTTTGCCTACCGAGCCGCCCCCGTACAAATAAATTGTCTGGGATACCCCGGCACATTGGGGGCGGGTTTTATGGACTATATTATTGCGGATGAGAATTTAATCCCTGTTGACCACCAACGGTTTTACTCTGAAAAGCCTATTTATCTACCTCATCACTATCTAGCCCAAAGCCCAAGACCACTTTACAGGAAAAAAATTCCTACCCGCTCAGAACTAGGTCTTACCGAAACAGGTTTTATCTTTTGTGCGATAAATGGCACTTATAAAATTAATTCCAACGTCTACGCTGTCTGGATGCAGTTATTGCATAAGGTTCGCGGCAGTGTGTTGTGGCTCTTAAAGAGCAATGATCAGGCTAAAATCAATTTAAGGCAGGCGGCAAACGCGAGCGGTATCGAGCCACATCGCTTAGTTTTTGCAGATAAAGTCCCTTACGAAGACTACCTTGTACAAATAAAACACGCGGATGTTTATCTTGATACCTTTGTTTACAATGCGGGTGCAACGGCCGGCGATGTCCTTTGGTCGGGTGTGCCCATAGTTACCAAATTAGGTCGCAGCTACACCGCTCGCATGGCCGGAAGCCTCCTGAACTCTATAGGGTTACCAGAATTAATAACAAAAACTGAGATTGAGTACGAACAATTAGCACTCAAATTAGCCACTAACCCCCGACACCTTGAGGAAATCAAAAACAAAATACGTGCAAATCGGCATTCCACACCGCTATTTAACACAAAGCTCTACACCACCCACCTAGAAAGCGGTTATAAAAAAGCCTATCGGGCATATTTTGATGGAACGACTCTGAGCCCAATTCATGTGCCAGCATAAAATTTAAATTGTAGATCATTACGGGGCACATTGGAGACAGAAAAGTCCGCACAAAAACCTATTGTATAAGAGCCCCCGGTTTATCCTCACCTAATCTAGATATTCTTCCAGTCGAATTCTATTCCAAGCTTCCTCAGGAGGTTTAATAGGTTCCTCAAAATGCAAAGTTGCCGGTCGGGTAGCATCGATTATCACTTTAGTATTCATTGGCCCAGGGTCTGTGCGCACCTCACCATAAGCGGCTGGATTAAGATGTGAGCCCATCATATTGGAAATTATCGATAGATCCCGGTCGGCTTCAAAGGTTGTAGCAATCGCCCACAAAACCCGCTGCTCGTCGTAAATGTCAATATCGTCATCAACTACAATAGCTATCTTGATATTATTGTTCGCCGACAGTGCTGCTAGGCCTGCCGACTTTCCCTCACCGGGAACACGTTTTTTTATCGAGATATAAACCGTAAATCGACAGGATCCTGATACAGGTAGGTAAATACCCGTTACGGTGGGAACTAGATGCCGAACGTTTTCGTAAACAGTGCTTTCCAGTGTAAGTGCCCCGGCCAGGTTATGTTCCTGATGTGCGGGGTCGAGATCGTGATAAATAGCGTCTTCCCGCATCGTAACCGCCGTAATATTCATTAACCCAACGGGGTCTTTCGACGGCCCGTAATACCCAGTAAATTCTGCAAACGGTCCGTCTCCCGTCTCGTTAGCAGGGTCCAGATATCCCTCTATCGCGATCTCCGCGAATGCAGGTACAGGAATGTCAACTGTCTCAGCACCGACAACCTCGAGGGCCTCACCGAGAAGTCCTCCCATTACTTCCAACTCGCTTATATCCATCGGCCCTTCACATAATGAACCGATTAAGGCTGCCGGGTGATGACCAATGAAAAGGACCGCTTCCATTCTTTTGTTTAATTCTTTGTAGCGACGGTAAATATATCCGCCATGGTGAGCGGGATTGAACATGCAGGCCAATTGGGTTTTACCCTTAACTTCATGGCGATACATCCCCGCGTTAAGCACGCCCGTGTCCGGGTCACGCAACACAAGTACGCCGACCGTAATGTATTTTCCCGAATCTTTTTCAGCATGGTGAACTATTGGTAATTCGCCAAGGTTTATTTCCTCCCCGAGGCTAATCCTTTGCTTAACCGGAGCATCTTTTGAAGAAATTGTTTTTGTGGGTAGCGGGTTTTGTTCGCGTTCCAAAAATCTTTGGAGTATCGCACTTTTAGGTTCCCCCGGATCGACCCCTAACGCTAGTCCAAGAAGCTCGTAGCTTCCAAAAAGGTTCGTGACTAGTGGGATCTCGGATCCTTCGATGCTGTTACACCGAATCACCGGATATCGGCCCTCTGCAGCGAGCTTTTGTTGGATTACACACGGCTCAAAAAGCGGACTGAGAACTCTGCTAACGCCAGCATAGTAGTCCGGTCCAAGCTGACGGGCTTCTCCAATAAAGGAACGAATATCTTGGTTCATGCTCGCAGTTTCTCCCCTAATCCATAGGATAAGCGTTATGATAACAAACTACGATATTCGAATAATTGCGGCAGCGCAATTTCGCGACCAAAGTTGTAGAATATTTAAAAGAAAAGGTAGTAGGTGATGGATCTAGGACTAAAAGGAAAAACAGCTATCGTTACAGCAGCTAGCGGTGGCTTAGGAATCTTTATAGCGGAAGAATTTGCTCGGGAGGGTGCACAGGTAATCCTATCTGCTAGAGACCCGGGAAGATTAGATGCTGCTGTTGAACGAATACAAATGATTTCGGGTGGATCGGCTAAAGGTATAATAGCGGATACGACCGACGCAACCGCTGTGACTGACATGGTTCAAAACATTGATACAACTTTTGGTGGCATTGACATTGTAGTTGCGAATTCAGGTGGTGCCGATACAGCACCCTTCGGCGAAATGTCTGACCAACAATGGCGGGACGCTGCGGAAGTTAAAATTATCGCACAACTTCGTTTGGCGCGAGAAGTCTTTAATAGCATGGTTCGACGCGGGGCGGGTGGTCGTCTAATTTTTATGGCGGGAACACATGGGCGCCAGCCCCATGCCCACGCAATTACCGCAGGGTTTTGCAATGCCGCACTCCAGAACGTAAGCAAAGCCATCGCCGAAGAAGGCGGGCCTCACAATATACTCTCGAACGTCGTAAACCCAGGTCCCTTTGCGACACAGCGGATGATTTATCTAGCGGAGGAAAAGGCGCGGGAGGACGGAATTTCGCTTGAAGAGGCTACTGCGATACTGGCCGACGAAACTGTTTTAAAACGATACGGTCAGCCCGAAGAGCTGGCAGCATTTATCGTTTTTCTCGCGTCTCAGCATGCAAGCTATATCACGGGCGCCACTTTTGATATTGATGGTGGCCAGGTAAAGGCTCTATAGGAGGAGTTTATGGCATTTGCTGAAAATAACGACGTCAAACTGTTCTTTGAGGATGTCGGAGAAGGCGAGACAATAATATTCGTGCACGAATTCGCTGATGATTACCGAAGTTGGGCGGATCAAGTTCGATTTTTTTCTCGTCGGTACCGATGCATTACGTTTAATGCCCGGGGATACCCCCCCTCCGATGTACCCCCAAAACAGGAGCATTATTCCCAGGACCTCGCAACAGAGGACATATTAGCTGTGATGAATGGCGCTGGCGTTGATAGCGCGCACATCGTTGGCATCTCTATGGGAGGGTTCGCAACTCTGCACTTTGGTCTGCGTTACGCTTCAAGAGCAAAGTCTTTAACGGTGGCGGCCTGTGGATATGGCGCAGCGTATGACCAACGGGAGCAATATGCGGCCGATTCAGAAATGCTGGCAGCGGAATATGACCGTATCGGCGCCCCGGCGATGGCTGAAATGTACGCGGATGGCGCATACCGACAACAATTCAAACAAAAAGATCCCGTCGGTTGGGCAGAGTTTCGAGATACGTTGGCAGAACATTCCGCGGTGGGCTCCGCATTGACGATGCGCGGTGTCCAAAAACAGCGGCCCTCGTTATACGACCTTGAAGGGGGTCTGAAGGAAATGAAAACGCCAACGCTCATAATAAGTGGTGACGAAGATGATTGGTGTTTAGAGCCAGCACTTTACCTTAAGAGAATAATCCCCGCCTCAGGTCTCTGGATTGTTCCGAAAACAGGGCACACTATAAACCTCGAAGAGCCCGGAATGTTCAATTCGGTTCTCGCAGAATTCTTTTCTATGGTCTCCGCTCAGCGTTGGTTAGAGAAGGGACCTTATGCCGGCGCATCCGCGTTACTTTCGGGTCTAACTGACGATAAAGAAAGTTAAACAGGGATGAACAATAAAAGAAAAGCCTCTGATTTTGTTGATGAAACTCGACTGTGGCAACGCCATATGCAGCTAGCCAATTTTGGAGCCACTCCTCTTGGGGGAGTTAATCGCCAAGCACTTTCAAATGAAGAAATTGACGCGAGAAAGCAATTATTCAAGTGGGCAGACGAGTTAAACCTAAAGCCACTTTCTGACGATGCAGGTAATCTTTTCTTTCGAAAAGAAGGTATCAATCCGGATCTGGACCCGGTGATGACCGGCTCTCACATCGATAGCCAACCCACTGGTGGAAAATTTGATGGTGCATACGGTGTCTTGGCTGGGTTTGAAGCAATTCAGGCATTAAGCGAAGCGGGTATAAAAACAAAACGAACAATAGAGATAGCCGTATGGATGAATGAAGAGGGGTCTCGTTTCGCGCCAGGTATGATGGGGTCTGAGGCATTCTCAGGCATAAGACCCCTTGAAAAAATTCTCACGGTCAAAGACAACGCCGGTATTTCAGTTGGCGACGACCTGAAAACAGTGCTAGCGGCCACACCCAGCGCTGAGAGTGTCGCGGTTAGGAGGCCCGTCTTCGCCTTTATCGAGCCGCACATAGAGCAAGGCCCTATCCTCGAGCGCAACTGTAAAACTATTGGCGTCGTCACCGGCATACAAGGCGTTCGCCGAATGCGGGTAGAAGTAAAAGGTGAAGAAGCTCACGCCGGGACCACGCCAAGAGCCGCGCGAAAGGATGCACTTTGGGAGGCCAGCCGGATGGTGTCTGCGTTACACGAAAAATTATATGTAGACGACGATGTCCGGTTTACTATTGGCATGATTACCCTTGAACCAAATGTACCGTCAGTCATTGCTAGTCGGGCCCTCTTTTCCATCGATATACGACATCCAGATTCTGTTTTGTTGGAACAGCTTGCGTCGAACGTTAATAATATTTGCAAAGATCAAGTAGTATCATGTGACGTAAAAACCTGGCGGATAGCAGAAGCCGAATCGATTAACTTTCCCTCGAGAATAATTACCTTGATTGAAAACATGAGCAATAAGCTTGGTATACCGAATACTCGAATTTTTTCGGGAGCAGGGCATGACGCTCGACAATTACATTTTGTGTGTCCGACCGGGATGATATTTGTGCCCTGCGAGAGGGGCATTAGTCACAATGAGGCTGAAAACGCAGACCCCAAAGACTTGGCAGCCGGCGCCCAGGTTTTATCTGAAACTTTAGTAGAACTAGCGGGTAGATAAAACAAACGAGGTTAGTTCATGGTACTCGGCAGGTAGAGCGAAATTTGCGGAAAGGCAACAAGTAAAGCAACAACAATCACCTCACACGCAAGAAACCAGCCAACTCCGCGAAAGATTGTCTCCAATGGAATTTTGTCACCAACGACGCTTTTAATGACATAAACCTTGAACCCGACGGGCGGCGTAAGAAGTCCAATTTCGAGAAACTTCACGACCAAAACTCCGAACCACACCAAATCAAGATTAAGCCCTTCAAACATTGGAAGAAGTATTGGTAAGGTAAGTAGAAGGAGCCCTAGGGGATCTAGGAACATTCCTAAAATCACGTAGATAATAGACGCAGCGAGCACCAGCAGCAGTGGGTCTAACGCCCAACTGCCAATTAAATTTCCAAGGAAGAACGGCATTCCTGTCAAGGCAAGAAATTTAGTATACATCACCGCGCCGACAGCGACGAAAAAAATACGAGCCGTGGCGTTAATGGCCTCAATAAGGCTGTCGCGGAAAACCGCGTAATTCAGGCGGCCCTGAATAAAAGCTATTAAAAACGAAAGTACGGCACCAGCAGCCCCCGCCTCTGTCGGAGTAACAATTCCCGCGTACAGGCCTCCAATAATTCCGACGATCAACGCGACTAAGGGCCAAACTTGCACGAGTGCACGCATCCGCTCCGGTTTAAGTTTTTCGATCTCAGCTCGATCAATTGGCGGAGCGAGTTTTGGATTTAGTTTACACCGAGTAATAATCATTGCTGTGTACACAGCGGCAGTAAGCAAGCCAGGAAACACACCCGCTATTAATAATTTTACAATTGAGACCTCTGCGAAAATTCCGTACAGCACAAAAAGAATGCTCGGCGGTATGAGCGATCCCAGGGTGCCTGCACTTGCAACAACACCGGTGGCTAGGCCCTTTTCATACCCATGTTCGAGCATCTCGGGGATGGCTATACGACCCATGGCCGCAGCGGTCGCGACACTCGACCCCGACGCCGCGGCAAATGCCGCACACGCTAAATTTGTCGCCACCGCGAGGCCGCCCGGCAAGCCACTAAACCATAATCTAGCGGCTCTAAATAACGCCTGGCTGATCCCAGAGTGGTGGGCAACTGACCCCATCAACAGAAACATTGGAATGGCTGACAAACTATAATTAGCAGCAAATTCAAAGGGTGTGTCTTTTATGACCCCAAACGCAACATTCACGTTTCGCAGCCACGCAATGCCCAAAAAAGCAATGCCCCCAAGTGCCACCCCGATGGGAAGGCGCCCGGCGATCAACAAAAGGATCGCGCCAAGGCTATAAAACCCAAGTTCAAGTGACGTCATGCCATATCACTATCACTCGATTGAATGGCACCGCGAAAATCTTCTAGGATCCTGAATAGGACAAATAGAGCCATTACAGCTAAACCTGCAGGTAGTAACCACCTGCTAGGCCACACCTCCAAGAAACCCGCCGCCGTCTCCCACATTTCGTTACTCATTGAACGTTCAATCGCGCCAAGAGTTGTCTGCCAAGCAAACAACAACAGATACGCGAGTGTTACAACGTTCACCAAAAGGTCAAGCCGAAGCATTGAGCGTTTTCGAAGCTTTCGAGTAAACAATTCAACGATTATTTGTCCCTCGTGGCGGCTTATATAGGCCAGCGGCAGAAATGACACGGCAACCATGTAGTAGGCCGAAACAACTTCAATGGTCGCGTCAAATGGGTTGTTAAACACAACACGACCTATGACGTCGATGGTAATGTGCACCATCATAAGGACCCCGCCAAAACAGGCTAACCACATCAAGCAGTTTATTGGCACACTAAGGGCCTTGCTTAATTTGTTCACGATGTTGATTTAAACTCTATAGGTCTTGGACACAAAAGGTAAAAGAATGGGCGGCGCACTACACCATAGCGCAGTCCACCACCCAACTACTTATTAAAGCTTGTTTACGTCTAATTTGTCGTAAATCTCTCGTTTGAGAATTGCTTCATATTTTACCGTATCACTGCCAATTTCTTTCGATAACTTGGCCCACTTTTTCAAGGCTGTCTCAAAATCGCTTGCTATTCTTTCGGCATTTTTCACACCGAATTTCGTCGCGTTTTTGATATTTTGCGCGCGCTGTGCCACTGCGCGTTTCTCCACCAGTGTTTTAAATTCAGCACCGGCCGGATGCAAAGTCACACCGATCTTCTTGGCTGAAGCGATAATCGCTTCGTCGCGCAGTTTGTAAGCAGTAATAACAGAATGCGCGACTACCCTCGGGGCATACTTAAGGTGAGCCTTCTTCTGGTCTGTAGTGAGAGCATTCCAGCTCGATCGGTTCAGGTACATCGAAAGTACCGGTCCTACCATACCGAGCGGATAGTTAAGAATGTGCTTAGCTACATCTTGATAACCATAGGACCTCAGCCATGAAGGTGCTCCGAGCACACAATCTATGGTGCCCCGCTGAAGCGCAGTGGTCGCCTTTGCAGGGCTCATTGCGACGGGCGTTGCACCGGCCGCTCTCATTAGATACACACCCCCGCCCGAGCTACGTACTTTTTTGCCTTTTAGCTCAGCAAGTGATCTGACCGGGTTTCGACACATTAGCTTAAACGGTGACGCCGAATAACTTCCTAGTACAACAGCTTTATTTTTTCTAATCTCCGCTAGACACTCCGGACAACGTAACATCAACATTTCAGTTGTTGCTCCTCCGGCCGCTACAATATCCTCACCAAAAACCAGTGTTGAGAACACGCTATTCGTTGCCGGTAGATCGGTTGGTGTGTAGGAGGGAATTGGCATACCAGCGTCAGCAATACCATCTCGAACTCCAGCGAGTGTGCCTCGGCCGTTCATAAGTTGCCCGCCTGCGACCATTTTCCATTTGATTGCCCCACCAGTATCTTTCTCGACACCCTTAAACAGATGGGGTAATGAACCCGCCATAACGGGATGCTTGGGACTAACCCAGCTACCGTAAATTAATTCTTTCGAATGCGCTGCCGTCACGGCGAAAATGCTCGCGGCGACGACGGCCGCGGTAGCAAGTAAACTTCGTTTCATATCGAATTCCTCTCCAAAGCCCTAAATTTGTTATTGTTAGTCTTATCCCGTTATCAAACATTTTCCGTCAAGACGGAAAACAATTCATCCCCCTTATCAAACAAAATTCAACACCGACACGCAATACCCCCCCTAAACTAAGTATATTCATTCTTCATCTGGTGTGGTTTCCCACCAGTTTCGCATTATTCCTACTGGGCTACCGATAAACTCTTGAACTGGATTAATCCCATATTTCTCCCACTTGTCATTGACCAAGTTAATTGTGTCCTGAGCGGGGCGACTTGTTGGGGGAAACTTCTGCGGGACCCCTTTATTTACGCCCTCGCTGCCCCAAATCTCTCGGGGTTCCCAGTTCCAGGGCCTCGTCGCATCGATGAGGACCCGGTCCCAATAACCTTTTTTCTCCGGTTCCTGTCTAGGGTCTATTGGAGAGCCTCTGTGATTTTTCCATACTTTTATATCTTCGCTGGCCTTTACTCGCCACGCCATTGCCCATGAAACCTGGCCTAAATCCCATGGGTCTATGTCATCGTCAACAATAAAAAGATGCTTGAAGGACCAAACCGACGCTGATGTTCCCCATACGGTATTCGCGATCCAATCTGCATGAGCTGGAACTGTGGGGGTTATTGAGATTACCATATGACCGCCAGATGATTCTGGGATACAGGCAACGTCCTTGATACCAGGCACGCCATTATAATCGAGTGCGTTCCAAATCACTGTCGACTTTACGAGCGAACCGATTACGTGGGATTCATTTACGGGATGTCCTTCCACAGACCCTTGGAATACGGGATCCGAGCGATGGGTTACAGCGGTGACGCGGATGACAGGGGATGGCCCGGGCACCTCTCCATAATAACCAGGATATTCGCCAAACGGCCCTTCTTCCCGCATATCATTTGGGTGGATAAAGCCTTCGATAACAATTTCAGCGTTCGCGGGCACGGGAAGATCCACAGTTTTACCCTGCACCAATTTAACCGGTTCCCCGGTTAGTGCTCCTGCTACTTCAAACTCGCTTACTCCGGCTGGGACATTAGCGGGTGCCACAAAACATAACCGAGGATCAAGGCCAATAGCGATAGCAA
This sequence comes from Pseudomonadota bacterium, assembly GCA_036336685.1. GTDB lineage: Bacteria > Pseudomonadota > Alphaproteobacteria > MPNO01 > UBA830 > JAYZQT01. The sequence goes on along the minus strand of JAYZFO010000038.1, from coordinate 17,097 downwards.
CCGGCATGGGCTCATCGTGCTCTAAATATTTTAGTTGTTGCAGGCCGATATGTTGGCGTCCAGGTCGAAAGTAGATACCAAGTTCGCGCTCATTGTGAACCATAATTCGATAAAGCCCGCAATTGACCCAGCCGCTATCCCTATCTTTTGTTATAGTCATATGCATCGTCCCAATGTACCGACCGCCATCACGATGATTAAATTGGGGGACGGGGAACTTTAAGACATTTATGGCGTCACCAAGTTCCACATTTTCATGCACCGGTGCATCATCTACGAATAGCGGCGAAACTGTTCGAGAAAACCGCTCACGCAAAACAGAAACAATTTCGCGGCGTTGGGTGGAGATAGGATCCAGGCCCAACATCATACAAACTCTGCTATAGGACCGAAATTGACCAATGAACATTTTGTTCGGACCGGGAGCTTGATAGCCATTTATGTTCTCAAAAAGAAGAGCGGGCGACGCATCTCCAAGGACATCATAGGTCCGACGCACTACTCCGCTTAACTCTTGGTTCCAGTCCACAGGTTCTGTCACCACACTGAGGTGTTCCTCTTCCTCAAGGCGGCGGAGCCAACTTCGTAGGTCGTCAATTGTCTCTCTATTTGTCATATCCATCCAAACACCCCTCTCCCAGCCTGACCAAATACAAATCATAAACCCATAACAGATATGTAGTGTTGCATGATTTTATACCGACCAAAATCTAATAAAGGGCAAACTGTGTGTATAGAATTTTATGGATGAAAAAATTTATTCATAAAATGAACAAAAATTATATTTGGCAATGACGTTAAAATACTTCACAGTTTCGGTCGAACGATATTGTTTGTCGGAGAACTGGTCTTGGTAATTAAAACAATTTCAGACCCAAGGACGATCAGTGTGTCAAATAAGTACTGAAAAACAAGTGAGGCAGCAGTGATTAACGATCTAAGGGATTTTATAAAGGCGTGTGATGCGGCGGGCATGCTGCATCGCGTAGAAGCTGAGGTGGATTGGAACCTTGAACTTTCCCATGTTGCAAAGTTAAACGAGGAGAGCGGTGGTCCGGCTTTGATGTTCGAAAACGTTAAAGACCACCAAATTCCCGTTTTTTGCTCTGCCTTCACGACAAAAGAGCGACTGGCAATAGCCCTGGAGCAAGATCCCAATCTCTCGATGGCCACGCTCAGTCGTACATGGATGGAGAGGACTACAAAAGGGATGATCCCGCCACGCGTCGTGAACGACGCGCCCGCGACGGACAACATCTTAGAGGGGGAAGACGTCGACCTTGGGCGTTTTCCAGCACCTTTCTACTACCCGGAGGACGGTGGTCGGTATATCGGGACAGCGGTCTATCTTATATGCCAGGACCCGGATACCGGGTGGACTAACCTGGGTACATACCGAATGCAGGTACAAGGAAAAGATAGCGCCAGCGTAATGATTCTTAACGGAAAACACGGAGAACAAATTCGGCGCAAATGGGAGGCCCGAGGCGAAAAAATGCCGTGCGCGGCAGTCATTGGATGTGATCCCATGCTCCTTTTGTGCAGCTCTACTTTCGCGGGCTCTGACGTTAGTGAATATGATATGGCGGGCGCTGTAAGACAAAGACCAATCAACGTATTTGAATCAGACCTAACGGGCCTCAAGCTGCCCGCTACGGCGGAGATTATACTAGAGGGATATCTGGACACTGATAACATGCGACCCGAGGGGCCCTTCGGCGAATATACGGGCTATTACTCAAGTGCAAAGGACATCAAAGGATCAGCTCTAGAACCCGTGCTGAAGGTTCAAAGGGTTTATCACCGAAATAATCCTATTTTTTGGTCTACTACTGTGGGCAAGCCAATCAATGACATCCACATGTTTCAGTCGCTCAACCGCACGGCGACGTTATGGCACGACCTCGAAACGATGAAAATAGCGGGAATAAAAGGTGTCTACGTACCGCCTGAGACATGCGGTTGGTATTGGGCAATTATTTCCGTAAAGCAGGGTTATCCGGGACACTCAAACCATGTGGGAAACGCAGCAATTGCCACCACTACAGGCCACTATGCTCTTAAAGGGGTAATAGTAGTAGATGACGATATAGACGTGGAAGACTGGGACCGCGTTTGGTGGGCACTGTCTGTGCGCTTTGACCCGATCCGCTGTGCGCAGATCATAAACCGAGGTCGCGCATCGCCCGTGGACCCGAGCCTTCCTAAAGAAACGAGGTTTATTATGAGCCGCATCATTCTGGATGCGACTACACCCTACGAATGGACAGACCGGCCTCGCGAAGTGGTCATGGACGAGGAAATGATGAAAAAAGTATCCGACCAATGGAAAAAGTATGGTTTTAAGGGCAACAGTCCAATTGTAGCGAAATACGTGTAAACCATTTTATTTAGAAAGGCGGGCCGTTGTCCAAATTTGATATTGTATTCCGGAACGGCCTTGTAATAGACGGCACTGGCTCATCTTCCTATCAGGCTGACGTGGGGTTGAAGAATGATAAGATTGCTGAAATAGGAAATATTCCCGTAGGGTTCGGCAATCTCGAACACGAAATAAATGAGAGGGTCATCGCCCCGGGGTTTATAGATGCCCATACCCATGATGATAGGGCGCTCATAAGCTCTCCCGACATGTCAGCTAAGGCAAGTCAAGGCGTCACGACAGTTATCACCGGCAACTGCGGTATTAGCCTTGCCCCGTTACTCCTGAAAAATGACCCTCCCCCGCCGCTTGACCTGATCGGCAACCAAAAAGACTACAAGTTCAATCGGATGGATGACTACCTTACCGCATTAGAGGCAAACCCACCTGCGCTCAATGCCGCCTGTCTTGTCGGACACTCCACGCTTCGCGTTGGGGCAATGGATGACCTGACCAAACCCGCAAATGACCGAGAAATTGAAAACATGCGAAAATCGCTGTTCGCCGCAATGGAGGATGGAGCAATCGGGCTTTCCAGTGGCACCTTCTACCCGCCCGCAGCAGCGGCCCCTTCATCCGAGATCGCCCTATTAGCTGAAGAAGTAGGAAAAGTCGGAGGTATATACACAACGCACATGCGCGACGAGGCAGACAATGTGTTGGAAAGTATAGAGGAGAGTGTCCAAATTTCTCAGGCTGGACAGGTGCCCTTGGTTATCTCGCATCACAAGGTAACCGGTAAATCCAATCACGGCCGGACACGAGAAACCTTACCCTTTATTTTAGATGCTATGAAACACGGTGAAGTCGGCTTGGACGTTTACCCATATATTGCTGCGTCGTCGATATTATTAGCCGACCGCGCCAAGAACTCAGAACGTGTCCAGATCACTTGGTCTGAGACGTTACCTGACCAAGCGGGTCGCGACCTCAGTGAGATTGCGCGTGACATGGGCGTTGGTTTGGATGAGACGGTTGCCCGGTTAAGTCCAGCCGGTGCGGTATATTTTATGATGGACGAGGCTGACGTCCAGCGTGTCATAAAGTTTCCCCACACGATGATCGGTTCTGACGGCTTACCTCACGACAAACATCCTCATCCGAGACTTTGGGGAACTTTTCCTCGTGTGCTCGGGTATTACGCGCGCGACATTGGATTGTTTTCGCTGGAGGAAGGGGTCCGCCGAATGACAAGCCTCACCGCCGATAAGTTTCGTTTAACAAACAGAGGTCGCTTAGCTCCGGGTTTTTATGCGGATATCGTCATATTTGATCCAGAACAGATTGAAGACACCGCAACTTTTGAAAACCCTACAACGCCAGCAGCCGGCATCGATAGAGTTTATGTTAACGGTGTCGAAGTGTGGCAAGCTGGTAAACCAACGGTAAACCGGCCAGGGCGTGCCTTGCGCCGCCAAGAGTTGGCCCTCGAAAAGCAAAGCCAAATTTAAAAAAGTTTAAAAGAAGCCCTGTGCTTTGCTATGCGGGTTCACGTCTGTCTGCGAAAGACCCTAGCAGCAGCACCTAAATCTGCCATCGACTCCTTTGGCCGATCACCGTGAAATGTGAGTGTTATTTGTGTGACGCCGCTTTCACCAAGTTCGTGACATTGCTCCAGGCATTGGTCAACCGTACCGGCCACGGCATAAGCCGAGACAAAATCATCGTTCAAGGCTTCTCCGGCCGGTTCACCCTTATCAAGGCGTTCCAATGAATGTTTAAAAACATCCGGATCAACACCATTATCACCGCCTATCGCGTTAAGTGCAGCTGGTGTCGACTCGTAAGCCCTCCAGTAAGCCGCCAGCATGGCTGCTATCGCTGGTTTCACGTTTCTTCTTGCTTTTTCTCCATCATCGTCCACGACGCACGGCACGTATTTAACTATTTTGGCGGGGGGCCGTCGCTTTGCCAGATTTGCTCCCTCACCCATTAGCGAGATCGCGCGTTGAGTGAACGACGGCGGACACATGTTACTTATTAGGAGACCATCGCCCGCCTCGCCACAAAGACGCAACATCCGCTCGCCCATTGCTGCGACGTACACTGGCATCTTTGGTCGAGCGAGTTCATAAGAGAGTTGAATCCGATCTGCAGAAAATACCGTCCCCTGATAAGTAACTTCCTTTCCTGACAGCAGAGGGCTAACTATATTCAAAGTGTCACGCATCGCACTCGCAATTTTTGAAAACTTTTGAAATCTACTTATTGTTTCTGGAACCCCGGAGCCAATACCTAGCAGGGCTCTGCCGCCCGAGAGTTCATCAAGCGCACCTATTTCCATTGCCATCAGTGTCGGATGGCGATTAAAGGGATTAAACACCCCAATACCGACTTGTATCGACTGAGTGGCGAGAACGCAGGCAGACGCCGCCGGCAAAACGCCCCTTTGAAAGGGATTTTCAGCAAACCAAACTGTTTGGAATCCGCAAGTTTCAGCGTGGGCTGCGTGGGCCGCACAAATTCGCGAGTCCATTCCGCCGTGCAGGCGTATGGCAAAACTCGGTAGGTTTGTCATGGCAATTTGCCTTATTATCCTTCTTGTTGCTCAGGTCTCGGGCCGGTTTCCCGCGTAGAAATATGTGCATGGACGCATATCCACTTGTCATTTTTCTTTGAAAACACTTCTGTTGAACGAGATGGCCAATTATCGCCAGTCCAGTGAGGTTCATCGTCTTCAGACTTCCATCGTCCCATTGCCGTTCTTTCACAAGTAATCACAGCATAGTCACTGTTACCAATTAACCTTACGTCTGTTGAACGCCAGGGCTCAGTTATTTCAACCCGGGCGCCGAAGTAGGTCCATAGTTTTGCCCAATCCTCAATTCCAAAATAGTTGTATCCCGTAGAGTTAAACCAAACACAATCAGGGTTGTCACTCCACACCTCCCTGAGCGCGTCAACGCTTAACCCCAGTGAATTTGCATGGAGATATCCGCGATGTAATTTTAGTAACTCTTCCTTATCTTCGTCTGTTCCTTCAAAAAGAGAGAACGCCTTGTCGCTAAGTTTGACGATATCGTTTTCCATTCTATCCCCCAAAAAATCGAGCCAGTATTATAATCACCAAAAACCTTACAGCGTGTAAATCAAGGGTCAATGCGTAATAAAACCATAAACATTGACATCCGTTACTACAGATATTGAATAGATGCCGTGTAAAGGCTTTACTTAAAAGCTAATCAAGAGAAGGAGAGCTCTTATGATGATCCAGACCGCCAGGTCAGACGACAGACGCTTTATCTCCACAATGTTGGAGCACTTGGATCTATGCCATCAATTTGTATTAGCATTCGGCAACGACGAATTTGAGGATCCTGTGCCCTACGAAGAGTTTATCTATACAGTAAAAAATCACGACCGGGGTTGGGATGATTTTGATAGAAAACCGGTGCTAGATAACAAAAGCGGTTTTCCGTGTGGTCTCGGCAGCGGACCGGTACCAGGCGTTGTTACTACCAGTAAACTTTCTCCTGATTTCAACGAAAGTGAACACGATTATTGTGGTTTATTATCAAGCATGCACAGCTGGGGGCTTTACAATGAGCGTTACGGCTACTCCCAATTTCGTGTATTGGAAGGTGGTAAATCCGTGCCGGTTCCTCCCGGTCAGGAAGATAACGTTAAGGGATTACTTGACGGAGAGTTAGAACGGCAGGGTCAACTAAAGGAGAAGCTTGCGTCAAATTCCCACACAAGGGATTGGGTTGATGAAAAAAACCTGACCCGTAACTACACACTTCTTCAATTTTTTGACACCTTAGCTTTGTACTTCAACATGCGCCATTCAGGTGAGCACAAAGAAGAAATCTTTGTGCATGTCCCCCAAACTGTTGACAAAGATGTCGAAGTTTTAGTCCGACCACTTGGGAATAACCAGTATCAGTTCATGCCCTTTCCGTTCAAGAATAACGAATTCGTCGTTCATTTGAGTGGACGGTATTTTCGGGCACTGAGCCCTGCCTCCGCACCTGAAGATTTGGGGGCTTTTCTATACGGTCTGCCAACGGAGCAGCAAAGCTTTACATTTGTGAATTGATCGCGAAAACGTGCTGCAATATGGATAATCTAAGCTCAAATCCGTCAAGGCAAGAGCTGGTGGATAGGGCATCTGAGCTAGTTCCCGTTCTAAAGGCACGGGCAAAAAAAACTGAAAAACTACGCCAAATACCCAAAGAGACTATTTTAGATATCCAAAAAGCGGGGTTGTGGCGAATACTGCGGCCCGAGCACTACGGCGGCCAAGTTACAGATTTTGGGGTAATGATCGACGTCGCCATAGAGCTTGCGCGCGGGTGCGCGTCGACTTCCTGGGTCTACATTAACCTTATATCCCACAATTGGATGCTCCCCTTGTGGCCTGCGGAAGTTATGTCGGAAGTCTGGGGCAATAATGAAGACGCCTTAATTGGATCCACACTTGTTTTTCCTGCAGGTAGGTTAGAGCGCCTTGATAACGGGTATCTTTTTTCCGGAAAATGGCCCTACGCTAGTGGGATCGACGCCAGCGATTGGATGATGTTAGGTGCTACCCTGCAAAATCCAGACGGGATTGATGAAGCGAGGATTGTCGTTGTAAAAGCCAAAGACCTTGAAGTTATCGATACGTGGTTTGTATCCGGATTGGCGGGCACCGGCTCGAAAGATGTTTCTTGTGACGGTTTATTTGTTGTCGAATCAATGGTATTTGATCCGACTTTGGCGCGGGAAGGTTACACTCCTGGCACCGAAAAAATTACTGGCGATGCGTACAAGCTTCCACTTATCCCTTTTATACCGCATCTCGTTGTCGCTCCTATGATTGGGATTGCGATTGGTGCCTATGAGGATTTTGTCAAAAAACTCAAGTCACAGAAATCAATATTTAATCGGTCCAAATTGGCGGATCACACTACTATTCAACTTAAGGTCGCAGAGGCTGGTGTTTTGGCGGACACAGCCCGATTGCTCGTCCGCGAAAATTGGCGAGAAGCGCAGAGCTTAGTCGCAAATAAAAAGCGACCAAGTTTAGAGGACCGGGCGAGATGGCGCCGCGACGCCGCCTATGCTTCCAAATGCTGCGTAAAGGTTGTCGATATTATCCATGGTGTATCGGGAGCCAACGCCAACCATCGTGACAATTTCCTTCAATTACGGCATCGAGATGTTCATGCGGCTGCACACCAAATACACTTGTCATGGGACATCAACGGACCCGAATTTGGACGCGCGGCGTCAGGTCTTCCAGTCACCAGCTCCCTGCTTTAAATTGCGCTCTGGAAGTACCAAATGAAAAAACCAAAGTCTAAGCTGATGGAAAAACCTGCCGAAAAGGCCTAATTACAGTGCTTTCATAGACGCCTCCGGTATAGAATGCGTCACCGTGTAAAAATGCCTCAGCCTCTTCTCTAGTTTCAACGTTAAGTATAAAAATAGCGCCCGTACTGGTGGCACCATGATCGTCTTTTAAGGGGCCAGCAAAAACAATTTTGTTAACGTTATCATTGAGGTAAGCCATATGGCGCTCTCGATTTTCATCACGCAGTTTTGGAGACCTCGGTTGATCAAAACATATAACAGCGTACATCAGTGCCTCTTTGTACATTTATTCATCCAATCTTAGCCCACGGGTTGAAAAGGGGAAGACATACTGACAGGCTAATAATTAATAGTTTAGAGCTACCCCACACAGACACTGTGGATGAATAAAGGAAATATAGAGCATGGCTGATAAAGACGACATTACCGGGGGAAAAGACTTTGGTATCGGAATTCCTCAAGCACATACGCCCTTTCACGTAAAGGGAGCTCACGCGCTTGATTGGGGAATGCAGAACCGCTTAGGACGAATTTTCAAACCCGAAAGCGGCCGTACGGTAATGCTGGCCTTTGACCACGGTTATTTTCAAGGTCCGGCAACGGGGCTGGAACGAATAGACCTCTCAATACTACCGCTCGTTCCTTATGCCGATGTCTTGATGTGCACGCGCGGAGTGTTGCGGTCTGTAATTCCACCCTCTTCCAGTAAACCCGTCGTATTGCGTTGTTCGGGGGGGCAAAGCATCCTGAAAGAACTATCAAACGAAACTGTCGCTGTCGACATTGATGACGCCATCCGATTGAATGTCGCAGCTATAACAACTCAGATCTATATTGGCGCTCCCCACGAACATGAATCAATAAAGAACCTTATAAAGTTAATCGACGACGGCAATCGGTACAGCATACCAACCATGGCGGTTACTGGGGTTGGAGCGGAAATGGCACGCGACGCACGATATTTTCTGCTTGCGACTCGTATCGCCGCGGAATTAGGTGCGCATTACGTTAAAAGCTATTACATCGAAGATGGGTTTGAAAAGGTAACCTCTGCGTGTCCCGTGCCAATTGTCATAGCGGGAGGTAAAAAACTACCGGAACTTGACGCTCTTACAATGGCGTATCGCGCGGTAAACGAGGGCGCTGCCGGCGTGGATATGGGCCGTAACATTTTTCAATCTGACGCCCCAGTAGCAATGATCCAGGCAGTCGCAGCGGTAGTTCATAATGACGAGGATCCGAAGCGGGCGTTCGAGTTGTACGAAACGATCAAGGCGCAAGATAAAATGTAACTTTTAAAGACCAATTTATTGTTTTTTTATTCTGGTCTTCCAATCTAAATAATCGTCGTTGTTGACCACGTAGGACCAATGCAGAAGCGATTGCTTGCGCCCGCACACTGATTTCGCCGCTAGCTTCCACCGTTTTATTTGCGGTTCGTCATCTTCGTGTCGACATCCGGTGTAATACTTACAGTACCATTCAAACCAGTCAGCGGGGAAATCCTTTGGGTCAATGGAATCGTTGAAATAGGTGTTACCGAAAACTCCCGGTGGAGCATTTCCTTCGGCGTAAACATAGGTTGAAAGTGCATATTCTTTAATGAACTAGTTTTGTGAAGGCTATTAACGCATAAATTGGTACATTCGGTTACGGTGCCAAAGTGGAAATAGATCATTGAAATACACAATAATACGAACCGAAAATTAACGTGCGCTACGTCCCCACTACGGAATGAAGGCGGAGATTTTGTTTATTCTATGAAACGATTTTAAACCATTTTATGGTTTTCTAACTCGATTGGTCGAACATTGATTGCAGACACCATTTTATTTCTCCATTTTTGTATCGTAATCTTTTTAACATCGGGATTATTTCTGGTGCCAATTGGATACAAATTAAATTGGGGTTGGACGGCGAATCTAAAATTAAGGCTATGCCACATTGGACTAATGGGTTTAGTTGCCCTGGAAACGTTTCTTGGAATAACGTGTCCTCTCACTTTTTTCGAAAATCATCTTCGCGGAGTATCCCGCTCCGAGTCATTTGTTGGGCATTGGATTAATCAGGTCATGTATTGGGATTTGCCAACGCTCTTTTTCATAATTCTATACGCCGTTTGTTTGGGTTGGGTGTTTTTGATGTGGAAACTATTTCCGCCGCGATAACGCGGGGCTTTTTAAAAAATTCGTTATAAGCCGAACTCACAAAATTTCTATAACGTCGCGATTAATGTGTTTTACCGCAAACCCTATCCGGTGTTCCTGTAATCCTATTGATTATTATACCGAAATCAGCAGCAGGAAAGGTATACAAGCAGCCCAAGGGACCCAATCGTGTTCCATTGGATCATTGAGGGTCTGCGGCATAGGTTTGCTGATAAAATTCTAGAGCACTTGTAAAACATTCTATTGGTGCGCGGACTAGACCCGCGCCAATCTGCCCGCCATCTTTTCCCGCTATTCCTATGTCCATAATTGGTAAAATGTTCTTCTCAGCAACCTTAAAGACATCTATGGCTGTTGGAGTACCCCTATATCCCAGAAATGGAATACGAAAATCATCATTTTCGCCCATAGTAATCTGATAAAGGTCCACATTTTGCTCCACCATTACCTCCGCTGAACCTCCCTGATATTGCTGCAGAGGAAACGCGCAGGCTTGTGCAAACCCACCAAGTCCGATGGTTTCCGTTATTGGGCTTTCTCCACCCATCCAACCTATGTCGTCTTCCGTGTACCCGTCAAAGAGCTTTGCATTTACAGAAGCATGTGGACCTAGGAACCATCTGTCCCCTAGACCACTTATTCTGATAGCAAAATTTTGACAATTAAATACCATCGCAGTGACGACGCTTGAACTTTCAATATTGTGGGCGGCGTCAGCGGTGCACTTCGCGGCCGCCATTGACAGTCTGAGAAAAAAGTAATGATCTTCAGTCAGCGCCTTAACCGAATTGGCAACGCTTTCACTTTGATCGGAATATAATTTGAGAAAATGTGGGAAAAGTTCGTTTGCAAATAACAGAGAGGCCGCAGTATTTCGGCTATGCAATTCATCTCCCATGTGAAGAGCCCGCTGCATTGTCGGCTTGAGTTTGAGTCCACCATTGAGTCGGATCGCGTCTCCAATAACGGGCGCTAGCACCTCTTGTACAAATAGCAAGCGTTGTCTCACCTCCTCGTCATAGACGCCGTAGTTTAATCTTTTTGGATTTGTACCCTCATACATATTGCAATATCCCGTGTTACCGTAGGTGGCATTTTGAACTACGAACACGGGCATGGAGGCAGTATAAACACCGGCCAGGGATCCCACACAGTTATAATTATGGCAATTACCTAAACGAATGCGACCCGATGCTAGTTTTTGATCGGCGTCTGTAGAACTTTCGGCCAATCCCTCAAATAACGCCGCGCCCAATATTGCATTTCTTTGACCACCATAATAATCCGACCACGGTAAAATTGGGCCCGAAGTTAGTATTGTATCGTTAGTCATGTTAGGTAAGACGTCTATTGCCGGCTTCAAATCCGTTAAAATTGGTTCAGATTTGCACATCCGTTCGAACACTTCGCAATTAGCTTTAGTGCGCTCATCTTTTGACATTTTACTCTCCACACGTAATACATTTGTTTGTTAGCGGCCCACGCCTTACCGGAAAACCTGATGACCGACTCCCTTGAAATACAAGATATTGATCAAATAGAAAAACATCTTAAAAGCCAATGTGTAGAGTACTGCCTGGCTTCCTACGTTGATATCCATGGAATTCCAAAAGCGAAGTCAGTCCCCCTTGATCACTTTAATCGAATGATGCGGGGTTCGGAGCTTTTTACGGGTGCTGCGCTTGACGGATTGGGCCAGGGACCACAAGACGATGAATTAGCATTATTTCCAGACCCAAATGCTATTACCGTCCTACCCTGGAAAACAAATGTGGCATGGGCACCCGGCAATTTGAAATTTCGGGAAAACCCTTGGCCCATGTGCTCGAGAACCGTACTGACCAATCAAGTACAGAGAGCAAAAAACATGGGTTACCGGGTTAATCTCGGGATCGAGTGTGAAATATTTCTAGTAAAATACGACAATGGGCGCGTAATGCCCGCTAACATGAGAGATACCCTCCCGAAAGCGGCATACGACGTGGTCGGATTGCTGGAAAATTTTGAGTGGTTAACAGAGGTCGTATCCCATATGAATGCCCTTGGTTGGGAAGTCCATTCCTTTGACCATGAGGACGCGAACAGCCAGTTTGAATTTGACTTTGCATACGCGGACATAATGAAAACGGCAGACCGTTTTGTTCTTTGGCGTTTAATGATGAAAGAAATTTCACGGCAGCATGGCTTCGAGGCGACGTTTATGCCCAAACCCTATAATGATCGGACGGGAAGTGGCGCTCATTTTAATATCTCCATCGAATCCATTGAAAACGGAAAAAATCTGTTTGGTGACCCAAACGATAAAAGAGGGTGTGGCCTCTCAAAATTAGCGTACCATTGTATCGCGGGCATACTAGAACACGCGCCGGCAATTGTTGCGACGACGTGTCCGACAGTCAACTCCTATAAGCGTTTAGTTAAAACTGGCTCAATGACTGGATACACCTGGGCACCAATATTTATATCATACGGCGCCAATAATCGTACTCACATGCTGCGCGTACCGAAACTACGGCCACAAATAGAGGATACCAAGGCAACTTACGGTGATATTAATTTATCATCGGCACGCATCGAATGCCGAGCCACGGATCCGAGCATGAACCCGTACCTTGCCGCAGCAATGATGTTAGGAGCTCAACTCGACGGCATTGAACGAAACTTGGACCCGGGTGACCCAAACCACGACAACATGTATGAATTAAGCGACGAAGATTTAGCTCGGCGAGAGGTAAATGTGTTGCCGAGAACTCTTTTAGAAGCAGTCGACGCGTTCAAAGGTGACCCTCTAGCAACGACGGTAATGGGGACAGACCTATCACGATCGTTTGTTGACATTAAATCCAATGAATGGTGGGCCTATCACAATCACGTTTCAGACTGGGAAATCGGCGAATATTTAACAAAGTTCTAGAACTTCTTAATATTCCAGTTCTATATTAACCTGGTTGATAATTTCTTTTTCATTAATCCAATTCGAAAGATTACTTAACACGAGATCCAATGTTTTGGGCGTGTAGAGCTCACGGTCATCGGATGAACAGTGGGGTGTAATTATAAGATTGGGGGTAGTCCAGAGGGTAGAAGCCTGTGGCAAAGGTTCAGGATCAAACACATCAAGAATCGCCATAATTTCTCGTTTTATTAGTCTTTTCTGTAACGAATTATAGTCAACTAAACCGGCACGACTGTAATTAATCAAGCCGGCTCCGGATTTTAACAAGTCTATCTCGACGGCGCCAAAGATTTGATTGGTTTCCGTTGTATACGGCGCCGTAATCAATACGAAATCAGCCTCGGGCAGAAGGCGCTTCAATTCGCTAGGTTTGTGCATTGCATCTACGCAGTCCGCTCTCGCTCCACTTCGGCGTATTCCCAGTACCGTCATTTCGAATTGCTTGGCCAATTTTGCTGCAGATCCACCGACCGACCCCACACCAAAAATTAAAAGCGTCTTGCCTGCCACAGAGGTATTAAATAATTGCTCCCACTTCGCATTCATTTGGTTGTTAAACATCTCTGGAATTCGATTGTTTAACATCAGAACTGCCATCATTACATATTCTGCTGCTCTCTCGCCGTGAACGCCCCTACTATTGGTCAGAATTATTCCTTCTGAAAGCCAATCGAAAGGTCGCAAATGGCTTACGCCCGCGCCGTGAATGTGAACCCATTTTAAATTTGGCGCCCGTTCCTTGAAGTTCTTTTTATCAAAATCCCAACAAAAAAGGACGTCTGCCTGGCACAAATATTTATTTAGTTCATCATCGTCTTCACTGAACGTTACCACCAACTTTTCTTCAATCTCTGGAAATTTCTTTAAAGATCCAAGCCAACGTTCTTGGGTCACCTGAAAGACAGGTCCCAGATCTTTACAATTATGAATGTGCAATTTTATTGGAAAAACTACTGAAGGGTCCATTTACGTACTAACTTTAATAAATTCAAACACTATTGTTTTTGTATGGTTACTTTCGAAGCCCCTGGATCTCGTCCAATATCCAATTATCCATTAAATGAACAACGGGCTCACGCCATGAAAACCTGCCAATTTTTGAAAACTTAGAGCCTAGTCCGATTTGTTGCTCCTCAGAAATATCATTGTCTTCTGGCAGAGCTTTGTCCCATCGGCGGTAGTAGTCGTCCACAATTTTGTCAAACTCTGGGTGAGCAATCGTCTCTTTTGGAAAGCATGACCCAATTATTATTTCACAAGTCTCCGCGCTTTTGGGTATCGCCTGGATCCACCACATACAGTCAAATGTTATCGCAAAAAAGGTGTTAGGATATAAGACGACAAAATAGGTTCCTTTGGCCGCTCGCCCTTCTAGAGTAGGAATATGTGGAAATACGTTCTCTACGCCGCCCAAGACCGCGATGGTTTTATTTCCCGGCATGTGGATCGCATCCCAATCGCCGTTTGTGTCTAGAAGGGTAGTTTCCTGTTTTTTTATCGTACTTTTGTGAACCGTACCGGTGTGATAATCCTCCATTGCATTTTCAATATAAATTTTCCAATTACACTTTAGATAATACGTTTTACGTCGGACGCACTCCATATTGGAGAAATTATAGGACTGCAATTCGACTGGTAAGCTCCCCAAGCTTGATACAAGTGGTTCAGCGTCAACATCAAAATTAATGAAGTTGAACCCCTCCCAACTCTCGAGCCTGATTTGAGTTAATCCGTGTTCACTTTTATCGAACGCTTCTGTTTGATCCATGTCCGGCGCACCCACCAGTGCCCCATCCAATCCATACGTCCAACTGTGGTAGGGACAGCTAATCCGATTTCTATTGCCGGCGTCGCAAACTAATCGAGCGCCTCTATGGCTGCATGTGTTAGCAAAACAACGGAGTATTTTATCTTGGCCGCGGACGAGAAATATTGGCTCACCGAATAAAATATAACTGGCGTAGTCACCGGTCGCAGGCAACTCGTCTTCGCGACACACAAAATTCCATTTTTTGTAGAAAATTTTTTCTTTTTCGAGAGTAAAGAAGTCTTCCGACGTATAACACGCCGGCGGGAGTGTCTCAGCTTGAGGCAATGGCTTCCGGACACCCGAAAAGTCGAATTCTTCAACTATTTTATCTGTGTTAAACATCAGTTGCTACTTCATACGGTCAATGTAAAACAAAAGTTAAAAATATCTGGGTGGTTAGTCCAGCAAAATTCATTGGCAGCAATCAACTGGCGCATACACGACTGCGACCCATTACTAAACCACACTCATATCTCCGCGCCTCGTTGTCTGTTCTAAAAAACGGCCGGACGGCCAGAAAATATTCGGATCTTGAAGCTTTTGCGTCTTAAATGGTTGAAGGGGCCTATTCTAGCACTTCTTCAACGCACCGTGTAATGGCCTGAATATACATTTCCCACATATATACCCCTTAGATATCATTTATTACCATGCCTCCAATTTTAAAACCCAAGTTGCACCGTACCACAATGTATAAACGTGGAAAAACATCCAGATGAAACTCCGAAAATGAATAATTGCGACATTGACCAGTATTCTTAGAGATGTAATTTTTGATAAGACATTAGTAGAGGGTGGGTCAATGTTCCTGAAAAATTACTGGTATGTCGCGGCCTGGTCGAGCGAAGTGAGTGCTGAACCCTTGGCGCGTATATTCCTTGGAGAGCCCGTGGTCCTCTATCGAACATCCGAAGACCGGGTGGTGGCGCTGGAAGATAGATGTTGTCATCGCCAACTCCCGCTTTCAATGGGCAGGGTGATCGATGATCAGTTGCAGTGCGGCTATCATGGTCTGGTTTTCAACGCTGATGGGGCCTGCGTGGATGTGCCTGGCCAGACGACCATGCCACCGGGTGCCCGCGTGCAGTCCTATCCCGTCGCCGAGCATTGGGGTTGGGTGTGGATCTGGATGGGTGACGCCGAAGCCGCCGACGAGACACGAATACCGGATTTTCACGAACTTAATGACTCAGGTTGGCGCGCGCGTGGTAGCCGGATACCTATACGGTGTGACTACCGACTAGCGGTTGACAACCTACTGGACCTATCTCACCTGACCTTTGTCCATGAATCCACGTTGGGTAATGCTTCTGTCGTCGAAGCGGCCGAAGTCAAGACTGAGCGCCACGGTGCGGGTGTGCGCGTTACGCGCTGGATGATCGACGTGCCAGCACCACCCATGTACAGCAAGCTCATGAAATTTAACACTAATATTGACCGTTGGCAGATTATTGATTTTGACCCGCCGTGCTTCGTGAAGCTCGACCTGGGTGGCGCCCCAACCGGCAGCGGGGCCGTTGAAGGTGATCGTAGCAAGGGTTTTGAGCGCCGCAGTTTGAATGCGATCACACCTGAAACTGAGACCTCTGTGCACTACTTCTGGGCCGATGCGCACAACTTCAACCTCGACCAACCTACTGTAACCGATTTGCTCTATGAGCAAGTGTTGGAGGCATTCACCGAAGATAAGGCGGTGTTAGAAGCCCAGCAGGCTGCCCTAAACAACAGCCCCAGAAACGCCTCTATCGATATCAACAGCGATGCCGGCGGGCTTGAAGCACGGCGCATTCTAGATAAGTTGGCCACTGCCGAGGCGGCGCTCTAACCTTAACATTCGCGTATTTTTATGACCTTTCAATAGCGGCAAAACATAAGGATTAGACCGATGGGAACGGGGTTAGACTACCATATAATAGACGCCGATAGTCACTTGTCTGAAGACCTTAATCGCGTTCAAGAACTAACCGATGCTCGCTACAGAGAATTTGCACCAAAAATGTTGCCTCAAGGACCTTCGGAGATCTTCACGATTGGTGGAAAACATTTACCCCAACCACCGGGAATGACTTGGGGGGAAACAATAAGCCCCGGGGGATTTCGAAAAAACCCCCGCACACCGACTAAATATGCTGACGGTGATGTAGTAGGCTTTGACCCCAAAGCACGGCTAAAGATGATGGATGACCATGGGGTATTTGGATCAGTTATATTCCCTTCACAAGGCTTATTTGCTGGAGCGATCCCTGAGCCAAAGATGGCCAGCGCAGTATGCAGAGGCGTTAACAGATATATAGCAGAATTCTGCTCGGAGGACCCCGCGCGACTGTGGAATATGGCAACTGTACCAGTTTCCGACGTCGATATAGCTATAGCAGAAGCTAAATATGCGGTTAAAGAACTTGGTGCGGTCGGTATATTCTCCCCGTCGGGGGTTCATGGACCG
>JAYZFO010000037.1:0-14830 GCA_036336685.1 Pseudomonadota bacterium | reverse complement strand
GCCGGTGTCTCTTCCGCCACTGGCTCTTCCGCCACTGGCTCTTCCGCCACTGGCTCTTCCGCCGGTGTCTCTTCCGCCGGTGTCTCCTCAGCCGGTGTCTCTTCCGCCACTGGCTCTTCCGCCGGTGTCTCCTCAGCCGGTGTCTCTTCCGCTTCGGCTGCTGCCTTTGCTGCTTCTTCAGCTTCTTTCATACGCTCCAAAGTTTTCGCCCGTGGGGCGCTTTTCTTTGGTGTTTCTCGAATTGATGGCATAGTTATAATTTCGGCCTGCCCAAGAAATTTAGCAACACGATCAGACGGTTTAGCTCCAACGCCCAGCCAATGCTTTATGCGCTCGTCATTAAGTTTAATGCGATCGGGATGATCCTGGGGCAACATTGGATTATAGGTCCCAAGGCGTTCAATAAAACGCCCGTCTCGTGGCATACGGGTATCCGCAACCACTATTCTGTAATAAGGACGCTTTTTAGCCCCCCCTCGTGAAAGTCTTAGTTTAAGCGACATTAGGTTTTAGACCCTCCATGTAATCGCAGTTGATTTATAAAATCGCAAGACGTCGAAACCCACGTCTATCTCAGACCTGGACCCGGTGGCATACCCGTTGGCATCATGCCGAGTGCACCTGACCGCATCAGACCTTTCTTTCCCATTTTCTTCATCTTTTTCATCATACGCGTCATTTCCTGATACTGTTTCAGGAGTTTGTTAACGTCCTGCACAGCTCTACCCGAACCAGCCGCAATACGACGTTTGCGGGAAGCTTTTATAAGATTTGGTTTTTTACGCTCGGACAAAGTCATAGAACTTATAATGGCCTCTTGGTAAACTACTGTCTTATCGTCAATATTTGCGGCGGCCATTTGCGCCTGCGCTTTCTTCACTCCGGGCAACAAACCCATCACGCCCGTCAACCCTCCCATCTTTCGCAACTGGCGGAGCTGTGCAGCAAAATCATCTAAATCGAAGCTGCCCGCCTCCATTTTTTTCATTAAACGCTCGGCTTCATCCTGCTCAACAAGTTCGGAAGCTTTTTCAACGAGGCTGACGACATCACCCATACCGAGGATTCGAGAGGCAATACGGTCTGGATGAAATGTTTCCAAAGCGTCTAAGTTTTCGCCGGTGCCCATTAGCCGAATAGGTGTGCCGGTCACCGCCCTCATGGACAAGGCAGCGCCGCCCCGAGCATCACCATCAACTCGTGTTAATACGATCCCGGTGAGGTTAAGTTTCTTGTTAAAGGTTTCAGCAACGTTTACTGCGTCTTGACCTGTCATCGAATCGGCCACTAGAAGTATTTCAGCGGGACGCACAACCTTACGTACATCAGCCACCTCTGACATTAGTTCGTCATCAACGTGTAACCTTCCCGCAGTATCAAGAATCAAGACGTCGTAGCCCTCGTTTTTAGCCACGGTCAGGGCTCGATCGGCAATCATTTTGGGCGTCTGTAGCGGTAAAATAGGCAGTGTCTGCACGAGTGCTTGCCGCCCTAATATTTCTAGTTGCTGTTGTGCCGCAGGACGTCGAACATCAAGTGACGCCATTAAAACTTTTTTTGCTTGTTTTTCTTGAATTCGCTTCGCGACTTTAGCTGATGTCGTCGTTTTACCCGAACCCTGAAGACCAACCATCATAACGGCCGCTGGTGGAGCCGCACGGATCTCAAACTCATCAACTGCGGACCCCAGCATTTCTACAAGATAGTCGTTAACGATCTTAACCACTTGTTGACCCGGCGTCACAGAACGCAGAACTTCCTCACCAACGGCCCTCTCTCTAACCGCATCAATGAAATCCTTAACCACCGGTAACGCGACGTCAGCCTCTAGTAGGGCAACACGAATTTCCCGCATTGCAGACCCAACATCACTCTCCGATAGAGCTCCACGTTTTTTGAGGTTGTCGAATATGTCCCCAAAACGATCTGTAAGTCCATCAAACATCTGTCTAAACAAATCCAATGACTGTTTAAAATTTCACCCAACACAAACTGCGTCAGCGCGCGCACCTGCGCGGACTGACGAACACCCGTAAGCGTTTGACAAACATAATTTGTCTGGGGCGAATGCGAACCTAAGGGGACTACGTTACCGCGTCAATAAAATAACATTCACGGAAAAGTGTCTGCAAGGTGCCAATTTAGCTTTGTCCCCTATGTCGAAAGACGCCCGCTCCATACAGAAACAAAACACGGGACAGTGAGCAGAATAGATTTTCTTAATGAAGATTATAGAAGTTAATCATATTGTCGTGAACGAGCTTACGTTTAATCTCGTCAGAAAAGGAATTGCTCTCAAGAAAGTCGGGTAATTCCGTGGTGAGATCTTCCTCTGTCGGCTCGTGCGGGTAATCAGACGCATAAAGAATACGGTCTGGCCCAATTGCGTCGATTGTATACTTTAAATTCCGCTCGCCGAGCTCCATCGCGACCCAGAAATTATCCCCGTCCCTTAGGTAATCCGAAGGCCGTTTCTTTAGTTTCTGCCGGCTCGAAGCTCCAAAAACTGATTCATACTCATAATCAAGCCTATCCATCATGAAGGGGACCCAGGTGGCGCCGCCTTCGAGAAATGCTATTCGAAGCTTGGGAAAAGCGTCCCATACGCCGGAAAATATTATGTCGGTAAGCTGGACCATAAGTGGAAAGGGGTGTTCAAGGGTGTGTACTTTGACAAACTCACGAAAATGATCAAAACCCATCCCACGACTGGGCCCACCATGAATAGCGAGTGGTATGTTGTTTCGTTCGGCTGCTTCGAATATTGGCCAAAAGAATTCATCGCCGTAGGTTTTGCCGAGATAAGTTTGCGATGGCAGCATCATCGCGGGAAACCGTACCCGTTTTTTGGCACAACGCTCAATCTCCTTAACAGCCTCGGCAGGGTCTTGAACTGGCACCAACCCCGCTCCATACAGTCTTGCATCCTTCTTAGTATAACGGTCCTCAAGCCAATTATTATAAGCGACGATTGTCGCAACGGCCCATTTTGGGTCAGATATTAATCCCGCCGCAAGGCCGGCTGTGGGGTATAGGACTGTGCCGTCGGCGCCAATAATATCCAGCATCTCACCCCAAACATCGGCATCCGTATGCGTGTAGCGGCGAGGCTCGCCATCGTTTGAGCTCATTATAAAACCACGGGCCCAACCATCGAGGCTTGGCCAAACACCAAACGTTTTAAATCTTTGCAGGTCAGCGAAATCACCCTCAAAATAACTCGCTATCTCATCATCGTTTTCCAGGACATGGCCATCCCCATCAAATACTGAAAACCCATTTACTGGCATTTATATTCCCCTATTTATTCCGCCTTCATTCAAAAACCGCAGGTTTTAATTGAAGTGCGTGGTAATTTAGGAGTCAACAGGACACAATCAGAAAAGTTATAATCTTTTTTTTAGAAGGGATTGCTTACGTGAAAACTGGTTTTATTGGTCTTGGAATGCAAGGAAAATACCTCGCGATAAATCTTGCCAAGGGGGGGTTTGACGTAAAGGTATTTGATGTACGAAATGGGCCTATGCAAGAAGTCGCGGCATCCGGCGCACGTATGGCTAAATCGTGTGCCGACGTGGCGTCAGAAGCTGAGATAATTCAGGTCTGCGTTTTGAACGATAAACAACTCGAAAATGTGGTATTAGGCACCGACGGATTATTATCGACTGCACAATCGGGGACGATCATAGTCGTACACAGCACAGTCGGGCCTTCAACAATAGAAAATCTCGCGGCACAGTCAGCTCATCAATCTGTTAGCCTTATAGATGCGCCGGTCAGCGGAAGTGAAGTAGGGGCAAAAAATAAGACCATGTCATATATGGTCGGCGGTCCGAAAACAGTGGTTGATAAGTGTCGACCGCTTTTTGAAACATCTGGTCAAAAAATTCAGCATGTTGGGGAGGTAGGTGCGGGAATACGTGCAAAACTAGCGCATCAAATTATAATATCGATTAATATGATGGCCGCGTACGAAGGCATGCGGCTAGGTATAAAATCGGGGCTTGAGGCAGAAGTTCTGGAGCAGGTGATACACGACGGGATGGCACAAAGCCGAATGGCCGACAACTGGTCCAGTAGGGCCTTTGGACCCCATTCCCGAAAGGTCTTCTATAAAGATCTGGAACTCGGATTAAAATATGCAAATGAATTGGGTATTTCGGCGCCGGGAGCAGCTTTAGCCCAGCAAATGCTCGACAAAATAGTTCCGTAGTTGGAAAAATGCACGTCGAATCGAGGATTTTATGAAAAGTACTGACTTTTCAGCATGTGACCTGGTTAAAACGGCTGAAGGTGAAATTAGCCGAGAAATATTCGTAAATGAAAACATTTATGAAGAGGAGAAGGCGCAGGTTTTTGCGCGCTCATGGTTGTATGTAGGTCATGAAAGCCAAATTAAGAAGCCGGGTGATTTTTTTGTTTCGAAGATGGGTGAGGAATCGGTCATTCTGACACGAGACCAAAAAGGCGAAGTACATGTTTTTTTAAATAGCTGTACCCATCGGGGAATGAAAGTATGCCGTTACGACGAGGGAAATACGCGAACTTTTACATGTCCTTACCATGCATGGAGTTTTGCCACAGATGGTCAATTAGTTGGCGTACAAGATTACGAAAATGCCTACCAGCCACCATTTGAAAAATCAGAATGGGGCCTCATCGAAGTGGCCCAAATTGGACAGTATATGGGGACAATTTGGGCCACCTGGGACAAGGACGCACCTTCGTTTGAAGACTATCTAGGGGATGCAAAATTTGCATTTGATCTTGGCCTCTGCGGATGGGACGGAAGTGATAGTGGCACTGAGCTTCTTGGTAGTGTTCAGAAATGGATTGTGCCATGCAATTGGAAATTTATAGCTGAGAATTTTGCTGGTGATGCCCTGCATGTAGTAAGTCACCGGTCGGTGGATTTAGCCCGCCTGGGGCCAAGCGGCAAAGAGGGTCGTCGTGACGACTATGGTAAATTGGTATTGACCGCATATCCCCAAGGTCATGGAGTATTTTTTGGGGTAGTACCCCTTGAACAAACACGTACCGAATATGCCGAATCCAAAATAACATCGGATTATTTTCAACATTGTTGGAACCAGCGCCTGAAAAACCTGGGTGAAAATGCGGGCACCTGCCCCGTCGTCGGTACTATCTTTCCGAATATGTCCTTTCATGCCCAACAACCCCGCACGTTGCTGGTTTCTCACCCCCGCAGCGCCAATGAGACAGAAATGTGGAGAGTTTATTTTGTTGATAAGGAAGCGCCGGACGAAGTCAAAAAGTTTCTGCGAGAGTACTATATCCGCTATGCGGGTCCCGCCGGTATGACAGAACAGGATGACATGGAAAATTGGAATTATGCTACAGCGGCTAGCAAGGGAACAATCGCCCGGCGCAAACCATATCATTACAAGGCGGGACTTGGGGTGGGCGGAAAACATAAAACCGTGCCGGGAATTGTAACTGAACATCCAGTTACCAGCGAGCAGAACCCACGAGCGTTTTATCAGCGGTGGGCAGAATATATGGATTTGGGGTCGTGGAGTGAGTTGATTGACGCCCAGAAAATAAGGGGTGGGGCGCCAATATGAGTAGGCCAGAATGAATGTGGTGACCCCAAAGCGCGTGGCATATTTAGACCTTATGCGGGAAATAGAAGATTTTTTTTATATGGAGGCCGATCTTCTGGATGAGCGTAACTATGACGCTTGGCTAGACCTTTTGACTGACAATATCCTTTACTGGATGCCAATGCGCAAAAATGTTTCGTTTGACGATCGGGATAAAGAGACAACTGCGGAAGACGATATTGCCTGGTTTCACGACGATAAAGAAACCCTCACCAAGCGAGTGCGACAAATTCAAACGGGGGTCCATTGGGCGGATGAGCCTATTTCTCGGGTCTCCCATTTAATAACCAACATCCGCCTCTCAAAACCGATAACTGCTCTGGACGAAGGCAAAAAATTAACCACCAATTGCAGATTTATCGTTTATCGTAATCGACTTGAAACTGAAACTGATCTTCTCGTCGGGCGGCGCGAGGATACACTTACACGCGTGAATGGAAAATTAATGCTCGATCGCCGTAAAATTCTGCTCGACCAGAGCGTTCTAATGGCCAAAAACTTAACTATGTTTCTTTAAACCAAGGACTACGAATAACTCTCCCAAACTTCCTCGGCAACCTCTACTACAAGCTTTAGCTTCGCAATCTGGTCCTCCACCGACACCGGATTACCAATTACTGCGGAGGAAAAGCCACATTGCGGGCTAATCGCTAATCGTTCCAGGTCGATGTAGTTTGCGGCCTCCTTTATTCTTGCTTTTAGCTCATCCCTAGCTTCCAACATCGGTACCTTCGATGATACCAATCCGAGTACTACATGTTTATCATTGGGTACAGAGGCGAGTGGTTCAAAGCTTCCCGCGCGGTCACTATCATACTCCAGAAAAAAGACGTCGACCTTTAACCGGTTAAATAGCTTTTCTGCTACTACGTCATAGCTCCCTTGAGATAGCCACGTGCCCTTGAGATTTCCTCGACACATGTGGAGGCCTACAGTTACATCGGAGGGGACGCCTGAAAAACTAGCGTTTGTGAGATCTATGTACTTATCTAATAGTTCCTCCGGATCTTTGCCCTTACGTTCGAGTTGGGCACGTATCGAAGGGTCGCACAGCATTGGAAACGGCACATCATCAAGAGTGATATATTTTGCACCTTTGCTCGCAATCTCCGCAATATCCTCGGCATAAGCCGCCGCGATATCATTAAACAACTCGTCTTCACTCGCATAAAACTGGGGATCGGGGTCTGGCGCCCCGCCTAAGAAGTGCATAGTGGCAGGCGACGCATAGGTCGATTTAATCGTGCGCTTAGTAACGGTCTTTAGAAATTCAAATTCTACTGCTGAAAGTGACTGAGACCGTCGGACTATACCTACACATTGGGGTGCTAAAAACTCATGATTTCCGCCCGTGGCGTCATAAAACCTGAAAGACGAAGGCCTAAAATCAAGACCATCACAACTCTCTACAAAATGGGAAATATATGTGGTCCGCCTAAACTCCCCATCTGTAATAACTTTTAATCCGATGTCTTCCTGAAGTTTTACGACATCGCGAATGGCCCGTCTGCGCTCCTCTTCTATACGCACACTATCAATTTCCCCGGCCTTATAGGCGCGATACGCCTCCCTAATAGAGGGCGGCCGAAGAAGGCTACCAATATGTTCCGCTCGAAAGGGCGGAGTTTTGTTAGCGACCATAAAGATACTTTCCTGGTTTAATCGCGGAAACTAAGCACTTGACCACGATGCCGCAAGCCACCTTGCCGTCAATCGAAGCAAGCAGTAGAACAAATCAATTAGGAGGCAGGAATGGGCACGACTGATCGCAAAACAACATCCCGTGAAGACTGGCTCGGAGTGCTTGCAAAACATCGATATAACTTTGATGCACCGGAAAACGATAAATTCTGGTCCGCAAAACTCGACACCGCCTCGCGCGATGAAATAACGGCCATACAAAATGAAAAACTCGCAGCAGTTACCCCGTTTTTATATGAAAACAGCCCGTTTTATCGCGCTCGATTTAATCGACTAGGCCTAATACCAACAGATATTACAAGTGTTGCCGATCTCGAAAAATGGCCGGTGATTGACAAATCAGAAATGATGGCAGACGCCACAGAAAACCCACCTTACGGAACCTATACAACCATCAGCGATGAGGACTGGCATAGCCGGGGTTGGATGCTTTTTTCGTCTTCGGGTTCAACAGGCGTGCCGCGGGTGTTCCGTTATACGCACCTCGACCGAGAATACTGGGAGTGGTCGAACGCCCGGGCGATGTGGTCGATGGATATCCGACCCGGCGAGGTAATGTTTCCAATGGTGGGCTTTGGACCCCATGTTTGGATGTGGGGAGTAATGGTAGCAGCAGACCGCTTAAAACTTGCTGTTATTCCGGGAGGTGGCATGGATGCCAAGGCTCGGGTTGGAATTATAGAGCGCTTTAAACCAACCGTTATTGCCGGCACACCATCCTACGCACTTTATCTCGGGCGTGTAATGCAAGACATGGGCCTAGACCCGGCAAAAAGCTCTGTGAAGACACTTTTTACGGGTGGCGAACCTGCGATGGGCATAGACCGCACGCGGGAAAGGATTGAAACCCTCTGGGGATGCCGTACAGCTGAGTTCTACGGTTGCACGGAAGTATCACCCCACGCGGGCGGTTTCACGTGCCCCTATTCTGAAGCTGGTGAACAAGTCTTTACCCACCTAATGGAAGATATACAAATCTGGGAATTGGTAGAACCGGACTCAAAAAAGGCAGTCGTGGAGGGAAAACGTGGGCTGACCGTATGTACCTCCCTTAACTCGGAAAGCTCCCCGCAACTTCGTTTTTTGGTTGGTGATTACACGACCTATAACCGAGAAACTTGTGAGTGTGGGCGAAATCACGTGCGTGCGATGGGTTCTTTTACGGGGCGGGCAGACGACCTCATTAACGTGCGCGGAATTAAATTCTTTCCAAGCCAGGTGGAGCAAGCAGTTCGAGAAGTTGATGGCGTTGGGGATGAATTCGAAATTCTTCTAAAAACAAATACTGACGGACTAAGCGTCATGGAAGTTAAGGTGGAACATGCCCAAACAAGCGATGAAATAGGCAACGCCGTCGCCAGCAAGATTCGAACACACTGCGAAGTCCGTGCAGCAGTAGAAGTCCTGCCGCCAAATACACTGCCAAAAACCGAATTTAAAGCGAAGCGGGTTCGCGACGAGCGAGCGTTATAGATGCTAGACGGGCTAACAATGCCAGTCCATATTGGGACGTCAGGCAACAGGACATTATGGTTATGAAGGAAATATTTGAAAACGGCGACGAAACGAAAATTGACCACTATCATGCCCATATTTATTACGGAGATGACGATAATCTTCGGGAAAAAGCAGCCCGCCTGCGGGAGAAAGCATGGAATAAATGGCCGGCCCAGCTAGTAATGGGGCGCTTTCGTGACAAACCAGTAGGTCCCCACCCGCTGCCGATGTATCAAATAGAATTCAATCCCGATTTGTTCTCAGAGGTAGTGCCGTGGTTAATGTATAACCGAGATGGCCTAACGATACTTGTGCACCCGGGAGCGGAAAACGCGTACCGCGACCATGCATGGTATCCCATTTGGATGGGCGACAAACTTGACTTGAATCTTAAATGGCTGAAGAAAGGAAACCGACAGGCCTAATGATATTCAGCAAGCGAACAACACCTCAAAATCCTAGTCCGAGAAAAACAAAGTAACGTACTCGACGCGGCTCATGTATATCTAAAAGAGCGCTTAATTGTTTTTCAGTTTTCGAGCCCCACGAGGGAACGTGAAAAATGGTTTGCTTCGAAGGGACGTAGATCGTCTTCCCCCTCCCCAACACCCACGGCATGCACGGGCAAGCCAAATCTGGCAGCTAGCGCGACAATCACGCCCCCGCGGGCCGAGCCGTCAAGTTTAGTGACCACAAGCCCCGTTACATTGCACATCGAACGAAATGTTTCGACCTGCGAATGGGCGTTTTGGCCGGTTGTGGCATCTAACACTAAAAGACAATCGTGGGGTGCGGTTTCATCTTGCTTCGAAATAACCCGAATAATTTTCTGTAGTTCCTGCATCAAATCGTCCCGGTTCTGCAGTCTCCCCGCAGTATCAATAATTAGTACATCCGCATTCTGAACTCGGGCTCTTTCTATTGCCTCAAAGGCAAGACTTGCAGCATCCCCTCCCGGACTACTTTCGATCACCGGGCA
This sequence comes from Pseudomonadota bacterium, assembly GCA_036336685.1. Taxonomy (GTDB): domain Bacteria; phylum Pseudomonadota; class Alphaproteobacteria; order MPNO01; family UBA830; genus JAYZQT01. The sequence goes on along the minus strand of JAYZFO010000037.1, from coordinate 5,029 downwards.
CCCGGTTCTCTCACCCCAAATCTTTAGTTGATCAATTGCCGCCGCCCGAAAAGTATCCCCAGCAGCCAGGATTACAGATTTACCCTCGCTGGAAAGTGTTTTTGCTAATTTTCCAATACTGGTCGTCTTGCCAGATCCATTTACACCGGTAACCAAAATAATATGAGGGTGGTTACCCTCTTTTATTTCGAGGGGAACAGCAACTGGTTGAAGGATTTTCGATACCTCGTCCGCAAGCGTGGCACGAACATCCGCAGCCGATACTTCTTTATCGAAGCGAGTCCGGGCGAGTTTGGCCGTCAACTGGCTTGCCGTCTCTACCCCTAAATCCGCTGTGATCAGCACTTCTTCCAATTGCTCTAACAACCTATCGTCAAGTTTCTGTCCGGAAAAAATAGTACTAATTCCTCCGGCCAAACGAGAAGAACTGCGGCTTAGTCCAACGCGTAGCCGTGCTAACCAGCTTTCATTTGTATTGCTCATTCAGCTTTACGTGCAATTAACGTTTCTTTATCCCGGCCAATAATGGTCGCCGAAATCAATTGGCCGTTTTGAAGGTCGCCCTCAACATCAACCCAGGCAAACTGCGGTGATCGCCCCCGCCCATTTTTCTCTATTAATACCTCGGTAGTTGAACCGATTTGCTCATCTAGAAACTGTTCCACGCATGCATCGCCGATAGCCCGGAGTTTCGCAGCGCGCAACTTACGGGTTTCTATGGATAACTGTGGCATCTTTGCAGCAGGCGTTCCAGGCCTCTCCGAATAAGGGAAAACATGAAGCCACGTTAATTTCAGTTCCTCTACTAGAGAGACCGAGCGCAGAAAAGCGGCATCCGACTCGGTGGGAAAACCAGCTATAAAATCGCCTCCAAAGACCGCATCGGGCCTCACTGCACGAACAGTTTTGACAAAAGTAAAAATATCTTCACGACAGTGTCTTCGCTTCATACGCTTTAGAATGAGATCATCACCCGACTGCACACTCAAATGAAAGTGAGGCATTAAACGCGTCTCTTCAGCGATTAATTGAAATAATGTACCGTCAACCTCAGCGGGATCTATCGAGCTTAAGCGCAACCTCTGCAAATCAGGGACAAGGAGAAGCAGACGTTTTATCATCTCACCGAGTTGGGGTGTGCCCGGCAAATCATCGCCATAACCGGTTATGTCGACACCGGTAAGAACAACCTCACGATAGCCTCGTTTGACGAGCGTGCGGGTTTGTTCAATTATTTTTGCAATTGGTACAGAACGATTATTGCCCCGCCCATAGGGTATAATACAAAACGAGCAGCGATGATCGCAGCCTTGCTGAATTTCGATAAACGCCCTCACTCTGTCCTGAAACCCTGATATTAGATGCGGCGCGGTGTCTTTGACCGTCATTATGTCGTTCACAGATATCTTGGGCGTCTCGTCCAACCCGAGCCAGATGTCGGGATTTAACTTCTCTCTATTGCCAATTACTCTATCAACTTCGGGCATCTCCGCATATTTTTCTGGATTGATCTGGGCGGCACACCCTGTAACGACAATCTTAGCCGAAGGAGATTCACGGCGAGCACGCCGGATTGACTGGCGCACTTGCCTTTCTGCTTCTGACGTAACTGCGCAAGAATTAATGATGATTGCATCATCAAGGTTAGCCGCCGCACTATGGCTTCGCATTACCTCTGACTCATAGGCGTTAAGTCGACAACCAAAGGTTAGTATTTTAGGTTTGGTCATTTCTGACAACCTCGGGAAGAAAGCCAGTAAAGGCGTTTTCAGCGGGACCCGTCATATCTATATGGCCGTTATCACGCAAATTTATAAAAAGCTCTCCGCCATCCATCTCTACTGTAACGCTGTTTTCTGTTAATTCACGCCTAACCGAGTTGGCAATAGCCGCGCACGCGGCTGTACCACAGGCCAAAGTAATTCCCGCACCACGCTCCCAGACACGCAACCGCACGCGACCCGCTGATTTCACCTCCGCCACCCCGATGTTAGCATGTTCTGGGAAAATAGGATTCACTTCCAAGAGTGGTCCAATCTCTACAAGCGGTATCGCTTCCGCATCTTCAACAAAGAACGTTGCGTGGGGGTTGCCAATATTGACCGCAGCCGGATTGGACAATGGCCCAAGACTTAAGTTTAGATGCAGTGTTTCCGCCTCTTCAATTAGAGGAATATCCTGCCAACGGAACCGCGGCTTACCCATATCTACGCTGATCAAGCCTTCGGTACCCGCTCGCGCAACGAGTAACCCAGCACCGGTACGAATACTTGCTTCGTCGAGCCCTGTTTCCTCCAATAGGATACTGCCAACACATCGCGTTGCGTTGCCACACGCGCTAACTTCGCTTCCGTCTGAATTAAAAATACGCATAAATACGTCTCCGCCCTGATCAGTGGGATCATCAACTAAAACTACCTGATCACAGCCTACCCCCCTGTGACGATCGGCTATGGCCCGCGCCTCGTTTAAGCCAATGAACAGGCCGTTCGCGGGTGCGCCCGACCGTCTGTCAATGACCACGAAGTCGTTTCCAAGCCCGTGCATTTTTAGGAAAGGTAAATTTACCATAGCGCGGTTAATATGGCGGGAAACATTCGTAAGTCTAGCGTTTTAAAAATCTCGCACTCGACTCGATGTAAGGATTACGTAAATATCAGTAAACTTTAAGAAATTCCTACACTGGGGACGCAAAAATGCAATTTGGTATCGGACAGCCTGTCACGCGGACGGAAGACCCAAAATTTTTAATGGGGCAAGGTCAATATGTTGATGACATTAACATTCCTCACACGACTTTTGGATATGTTTTACGTTCACCGCACCCACACGCTGTAATAAAATCCGTTGATGTTGCAGTCGCACGGTCAGCTCCGGGCGTTGTATTGGTCCTAACAGGTGAGGATGCTGCATTAGATGGTATAGGCGAGATACACTGCCATGTACCACCGATGGCTTTTGGTGCAGCCCCTACACCCACGCCAGTCCATCCAATAGTCGCACGCGATCGCGTCAGATCCGTTGGGGACCCCGTCGCGTTCATCGTTGCCGAAACCCTACCCCAAGCACAAGACGCCGCAGAGCTAATTGAAGTCAACTATGAATTACTGCCGTCGGTCGGTTGCACGCGTGATGCTGTTTCCGAGGGTGCGGCTCTAGTTTGGGATGACAATCCTGGCAATATCTGGTTTGAAATGGAAAGAGGCGACGCCGCAGCGACAGATAACGCATTCTCGGAGGCCGCATTAATCGTTAGCGCCAACCTCCATAACAACCGTATATCGGCAAATGCAATGGAGCCACGGGCGGCAATAGCTGAATATAGTACTGGTCGGGCAGAGTGGACTATCTATATGTCGAGCCAGGGCACACACCAACATAAGGCTATTTATGCCGAAATATTTAATAAACCGGCAACAGATTTCCGTATTCTTGCGCCGGATGTTGGTGGCGGTTTTGGTATGAAGAATGGTGTATTTCCAGAGGACGCTTTAGTCGCTTGGGCCGCTCTCAAGCTTGGACGACCCGTAAAGTGGACCGGTGATCGATCCGAATCTCTTGTAAGTGATACGCACGCCCGAGATGCTGAATGCGATAGCGAAATGGCACTAGACGAGAACGGAAAGATACTCGCTATTCGAGTTAAAGCAGACTACGGATTAGGTGCCTATCTGTCAGCGTCTGCGCCGGTCCCGGCATGCATAGGTTCAATGGTATATCAAAATGTATATGAGTACGCGGCGATGCATATTCGGATACGTACAGTTTTTAGCAACACAACGTGGACCGGGCCGTACCGTGGGGCAGGACGACCAGAGGCCGTGTACGTTGTGGAAAGATTGCTAGACATCGCATCTCGCAAAATGGGTATTGACCCCGTGGAGCTTCGACGGCGCAATTACATCGATAAAGACAAAATTCCCTTCACGACATTAATACCGACGGTATACGATTCTGGCGATTTTAGCGGTATCACGGAAGTTGCCGCAGAGATTGCGGATCTCCCTGGCTTTCCAAAAAGAAAAGAGGCCGCAGCGGCCCGCGGTAAACTCAGAGGCATCGGTGTTTGTAGTTTCATTGATTTTGCCGCACCTTTCAATGACCGCATGGAAATCCGTTTTGACGATACGGGATCCGTTACCGTTGTTGCCGGAACCTTTAGCCATGGTCAGGGCCACCAAACAGTTTATGCCCAGATGATACATAGTTGGCTCGGTATCCCTTTTGACAAAATACGTTTGGTACAAGGAGATTCAGATAAAGTTACGTTTGGGCGTGGAACCTATGGTTCACGCTCAATGACAATTGGCGGTTCCGCCCTGCGCCTTGCTGCTGATAAAATAATTGACAAGGCAAAACAAATAGCCGCCCACGTTCTAGAGGCAGCGGAGGAGGATATAGAATTTTCCGAAGGCAATTTGACGGTTACAGGTACTGATAAAACGATCCACATCTGTGAAATGGTACCCATGTCATATATGCCAATGGGTTGGCCAGGCGACCTAGGAATTGGGCTTGAGGCGGAAGCCACGTGGACACCGGAAACAGGCCCTAATTGGCCGAATGGAACCCATTTTTCAGAAATCGAAATTGACCCTGATACCGGGTTTGTAGAGCTTGTACGCCATGTCGCCGTTAATGACTCAGGAGAGGTCATCAATCCCCTACTTCTTGCGGGCCAAGTACATGGCGGGGTTGCACAAGGCATCGGCCAAGCGCTAATGGAAGACATCATCTACGATAAGGACGGGCAGATGCTCTCAGGCTCTTTTCTGGACTATACCATGCCGCGGGCCGATGACCTGCCGATGATAGAAACAGCGGATTTTATCGAGGCATGCCAAACGAACCCGCTTGGGGTCAAAGGAGGTGGCGAATCAGGAACTGTCGGATCTATTGCCGCCGCTGTTAATGCAATTATAAATGCCTTATCCGATTACGGTGTCGCAGACATAGAGATGCCGGTTACACCAATGAAAGTTTGGCAGGCCATGAGCCCTTCAAAAGAAGCCTAATGGATATACGTAAA
>JAYZFO010000036.1:0-18186 GCA_036336685.1 Pseudomonadota bacterium | reverse complement strand
TAGGAGTAAATTCATGAAGCTATATTATTCTAAGGGTAGCTGCTCATTTGGACCGCATTTAGCAATGCGGGAACTTAACATCGAACCCGAATTAGTGCCCGTCAACTTAAGGGAAAAAACCCTCCCGGATGGCAGCGATTTCAAAGCCAAAAACCCAAAGGGCTACGTGCCATATATAGAAACTGAAGAGGGCATTGGGATAAGCGAATGCGGGGTCATCCTTCAATATCTAGCAGACCACAATCCTGATAAGGGCTTAATACCCGACGCTGGCACCAACGAGCGTTATCAGTTGCAAGATTGGCTAAGTTTTATCGGTTCCGAGTTACACAAAAACTTACCACCCTTGTTCTTGCCAAATATTCCCGATGAATACCGGCCTGTCGCGAGGCAACGACTGGATGTCCGCCTCCAATTTGTCGACGACGCGTTGGATGGGAAAGAATACCTACTGGGCGACGAGTATACGGTGGCCGATTGCTATGCTACCGCTATTCTAAATTGGACCAAACCGGCAAAATATGATTTGTCACCTTTACCCAACGTTTACTCTTACTACGATAGATGTTGTGCCCGCGACAGTTATAGAACAGCACAAACCGCAGAAGAAGCTAATTGGCCTAGCTAGACAATAGAACGTATGGCCGAGGGTTTTCGCTAAATGAAAAACATAAATACGCTGTACACAACTCTGGGATTAAGCCCTAATACCCAACACTAGGAATTCGCTATGCATATTCATCCAACGGGCGTATTCGCAAATCATGTAAAGGACTATGCGCACTTTTCTGCAACCCCTTTGGGTGCCGCTATGGGCGCAGAAATTAAAGGGATTGACGTCCAAAAATTGACTGATGCGAGCTTTGCCGAACTTGCAGACGCACTCTATACGCACAAGATGATATTCTTTCGGGACCAAAAAGTTTCTCATACTGATCAGGAAGAATTTACACTACGTTTTGGAGAATTCGGTAAAGACGCGTATACGCCTGGTGTAGACGGACATCCAGAAGTCCAGCCCGTCCTCAAAGAAGCAGATTCTAAGGCACACATGATCTTCGGGGGTGCTTGGCATACCGACTCGCCTTTCCTAAAACGGCCCCCTGCGATTACAATCCTCTTCGGTAAAGACATTCCACCGTATGGCGGTGATACTATGTGGGCTAACAGCGCTCTCGCATACGCTTACTTAAGTGAAAAAATGAAAGAAACGATAAATGGCCTACGGGTACATATGTCAGCGCGAACAGTCCTAGAAGAAGTAAAAAAAGGTACTCAAAAATATGGAGAAAAAAGTCTTGGCGGAACGCCATTAAAGTTTGACCCGGAGCCAATGATTAGAGGTGAATTTCACCCACTCGTCCGAACACACCCGGTAACGGGTGAAAAGGCTCTTTACGTTGACGATTCATACGCTGTGTCAATCGAAGGTATGACAGATGATGAAGCCAACACAATTTTGGAATTTTTGCGGGGGCATATTACCCAGCCCGCGTTTACCTGTCGTCTTCGGTGGGAACCGAACACGTTAACGATTTGGGATAATCGTTTATGCCTTCATCACGCCTTTAATGACCACGAAGGTTATAGACGAGAAATGTACAGAACCACGGTCCTCGGGGAGGTTCCCGCGTAGAAATGTTTAAGCAAGGAAAAGTCTGGCCAGGACATAGATAGAGAACGGTGCAATTCAAGCTGACGAATGCGAGCCTCAATTGAGATGGGTACTGATTGAGACTTAAACCTTGATTATAAAATTTAATTAATACCGAAGGGATATTTTATCAGTTCGTGCTGCCTTACCAGATTATAAGGCTTGATCGATTAAAATTCTCAAAGACACGCATTGTGGTACGGGCGGGGAGACTCGAACTCCCAAGGTGTTGCCACCGGTGGATTTTGAATCCACTGCGTCTACCAATTCCGCCACGCCCGCATATACGATGGCCTACATTCATAGAACCACACTCGTCAAGTCACCAACAAAACAATTTTGTATCGGTACCGCAACGTATTGGGCAAAAAATTGAAGTACTAGGCCTAATACTTTAACGAAAATATTTAGATCAAAGAATGTCGGTCCCCGGTTCAAGGCCAAGCAACATTCTGCCATAAATTTGGGAATTGGTCTGAAGTTGGAGCAAAGCATGCTGATTAATTGCGTGCAAATCCCGCCAGGCACGTTGTATTGAATTTGACTCTGCAAGCCCCGAACCCCCGCAAGCCAGGAATATTTCCTCTCCCGCTTCAAGACATAAGCGGACCGCAAAGGCGCAGTCCATCCGTATTCGAGCGCGGGCCGAGCGCGTCATTCGACCGTTGCGTTCCGCGGATTCGTGTATATCGTCCGCGGCTCGATGCAATAAATGTCTGGCTGCATCTACTTTTACCTTTGCCTCGCCGACGGTAGCATGTGTCAAAGGCGAATCTAATTGCGCCGCCCCACGTAAATGAGGATTAGTCCTACCCGGCACATAGTCGATAAAATCCTTTATTGCCCCTTCTGCTATACCAACCGCCGGGCCACACAATGCCAGAGCAAGTGGCGGCCCTAGGGGCGACTTAAAGAGCGTGCCAGCGTGTAGACCTCCACCCGGAGTATTGCCCTTTCTCGCCTCCAGAAAAGAAATGAACCGGTGCTCGGGGACCTCCACACTTTTCGCAACAAGACTACAACTGCCCGTTCCTCGAAGCCCTGCAACTCGCCAATCGTCTTTAATTTCAACCTCGCCTGAAGGTATAAGAAAACACCCCTCGTCTTGTGTGCTCCCATCGGCGTTGATTACCTTCGCACCCAGGACAAGCCAATCGGAATGTTCACTACCTGAGCCGAAAGGCCAAAACCCCTCCACCACATATCCAGAACCATGGCTTCGAGCCGTTCCTCGGGCCACGAGAACGGCCGCAATCAGGGCGTCAGGGTTAGTACTATAGATATCATCCTGAGCTCGTTCATCCATAAGTCCCGCTACCCAGGAATGAATTTGTAGAACACCCAAGCACCAGCCCGTCGATCCACACCCAACCGATATTTCTTCAACAACATTTAGATGGGTATGAAAATCCATCTGCCAACCCCCACAACGTTCAGGCTGGATAACCTTAAAAAGCCCATTTTTTTGTAGAGCTGTAACGTTCTCTCGTGGCAACTTGCGGATATTATCGGCCTCCATGGCGCGCTCGCGAAGCGTGGGCGCCAGGTCACGGGCCCTGCTAATTAAAGCTGCCGAATCGGGACACCCTATAGTTGCAAGCTCAGTATTCATAAACCAAGTTTATTAGAAATTAATATTAGAAGCCACGGCTTATCTAACATAATATAGTCCACCTTGCGACTACGGACACTCCCTGTTAGACCCCTACAACCGCTCGCGAGATTACTTGATGTTGCGCCGTATTTATATCTGGACACTGGACCTTGCTGCCCATAAGAACGCTCTCTGGGCTTTAGCTGCCGTAGCGTTTGTAGAGAGCTCAATTTTTCCAATTCCACCCGATGTTCTATTAATACCCATGATACTTGCTGCTCGGGAACGGGCGTGGCGCTACGCAAGCATTTGCACTATTGCGTCTGTCTTAGGGGGTATGGTTGGCTATAGCATCGGCGCCTTGCTGTATGAGCAGGCCGGACGGCCAATACTTGAGTTATACGACTATAACAACAAGTTCTTAAGTTACACAGAGCGCTACAATGAATATGGAAGTTGGATAGTATTCATGGCAGGTGTCACACCTTTCCCGTACAAAGTGATAACGATCGCGAGTGGCGTCGCGAACCTTGACCTGTTTACTTTCACCACGGCTTCGATACTTTCCAGAGGTTTACGCTTTTTCCTCATTGCTATCCTACTGTATTGGTTTGGACAGCCAATCCGAGTATTCATTGAGAAACGACTAGGCCTAATGTTCACAAGTTTCTGTATTCTTTTGATTTGCGGATTTTTATCAATCAAGTTTCTATTTTAAGCCTGTAAAGTGAAGATTTTAAAAATAAAAATACAAGATAGGAATGTGCCGATATGGGGAGGTGTCGGGTCGTCGGTAGCTATTTTAACCGCTTTGGGGTTCCAACATTTGGGTGGGCTCAATCCGTGCGAACTATGTTTGTGGCAGCGAATACCACACGGTGTCATCATCGTGTTAGCCCTAGGTGCGCTTCTCTGGTTTCGAGGCAGGCGTGAACGGACACTTATCGTCATCCTAGTCGCAATAGCGTTCGCCTTTAGTGCAGCGATCGCATTATATCACGTCGGAATCGAACAAGGCTGGATCCAAGATTCGGCATTATGTGTCGGGCCGTCCGGTCTCAACAAGGCGCAAACCACTGATGAATTGCGTAAACTTTTGATGGCAAGTTCCCGAGTTCGGTGCGATGAAATGTCATGGACCTTGTTTGGTCTGTCGATTGCCGCTTGGAACGCGTTAACTTCATTATTATTAGGTATCTTATGTGGTATTGCGGGGTTGCGCCTTTTACGGGGAAGGACTTTATGACATACGACGAGAAGTTGGGTCGCAAAGCAAAAACTGAGCACGGGATCCTCCCTGGTGATTTACCGAAAGAAAAAATGCTTGAACGCATCGTTCGCGTGGATCACGCGGGCGAATATGGCGCCGTACGAATATACGAGGGCCAATTATCAGTTCTGGGAAAATCCGCTTCAGCGGCAATCATTAAAGAAATGGCGGAAAAGGAACGTGAACACCTGAAAAAATTTTCGACATTAATCGGTGAAAGGAGGGTCCGCCCCACCGCTCTTATGCCGATCTGGCATGCGGCGGGTTTCGCTCTGGGTGCAGCAACAGCGTTAATGGGAGAAAAAGCAGCAATGGCGTGCACTAACGCGGTGGAGGAGGTTATTGAGGAACACTACGCAAAACAAGCGCTCGCTCTTGGCGACGATGACGCCACGTTGCGAGATACGATTATCGAATTTCGCAAAGATGAACTCGAACATCGTGATATCGCGCGCCAACATGAAGCCGAGAAAACACCGGGCTATGAACACCTATCGTCGGTTATCAAAAAAGGATCCCGTTTGGCAATCTGGTTAAGTGAGCGAATTTAATTGAAATCTCAATACATTTGGTCAGTGTAAAAAACCTCTGCGACGACTCAATACTGGCAGCCCTTAACTTATTGGCCTGGCGTATAATAACACAATGCCAAAACAACGCGTTTCGAAACTTGTAAATAAACGACTAGCCACACCGCGGTTGCGCGTTCCTGCGCTTGCCGTTGGTTACCAGGGCACAGCGTTAGTAAACGCTGCGGGCCAAGTGTCAACGATGTCTCACAAGGAGTCGATCAGTTGGATTGAAAGTGGGATAGTGCCCATTGTCTGCCATCGCCCCGAAGCACTACGCCGGCTGAATATAAAACGATTTTCCGCTTTTGACCTTCTTGAGCTTTTTGCCTTTGTCAGGCCTGCGACCTTCTGCCGCCCGACGATATCCGGTATTGCCGAAACTTTGGATCTAAAAACACCCGGCAGTTTGACGGACGAAGCAAGATTATTGCAATCGGCTGCGGGAACATTATTGACAGAGCTATTAGATTTAAAATCAGACCAAGAATATCGGTCAATCGGAAACATAGCGCGAGCCATGAATACAGCGTCATGGAGCTGGGGAAATCTGGTACTGGAAGCTCTGGATATTGATGATCCGCAAAACCCAGGGTCGCTTTCCAATGAGGCGTTGGAAGTGTGGCGACAACTCCCCGAATGGTCGGAACAAGCCCCGGTTAGAACATCAGACAATAAACCTGTCTCGCCAGAGGATGCCCGTCGGCGACTAGCGAGCCTAGTTGGTCCAAAATCGGAAGACCGACCCCAACAAGGAGATTATGCATCCGCCGTAACTCAGGCTTTCACGCGTCGAAATATAGATGACCACCCTATAACCGTCCTCGCCGAAGCTGGTACAGGGGTTGGTAAAACTCTCGGTTATATTGCACCAGTGAGCATATGGGCTGAAGAAAACGACGGCGCAGTGTGGATAAGCACCTTCACTCGTAACTTACAACGGCAGATTGATGCGGAGCTCACACACCTTTATCCAGATCCAGTAGAAAAAAATCGAAAGGTTGTAGTAAGAAAAGGCCGCGAAAACTACCTTTGCCTTCTCAACTTCGAGGACGCAATAACAGGGTTGATCGAAGAGCCAGAAGGTACCATAGGCCTTGGCCTAATGGCGCGTTGGGCTTCAAAGAGCCGCGACGGAGACGTTGGGGGGGGGGATTTTCCACCATGGATTGCCACCCTAACAAGCATGCGAAATACCATGGATTTAACAGACAGTCGTGGTGAATGCGTTTACTCAGCCTGTGCTCACTACCACCGATGTTTTGTTGAAAAATCAGTAAGGCGTGCACGTCGGGCCGATATAGTGATTGCAAACCACGCACTCGTGCTAGCTCAGAACACCACCAGCGGAACAGACGATAGACAACTCCCAACTCACCTGATCTTCGATGAAGGACACCACTTATACGATGCCGTTGATGATGCCTTCGCCGTGGTCTTGAGTGCTGGCGAAACCTCTGAGATGAGGCGTTGGATTATCGGGCCCGAAGAAGGTACTAGAACACGATCGCGCGGATTGCGCAAAAGAATAGAGGAATTCATACCGTTCAACAGCAAGTTGGCTGAACTAACAAACGAGCTCATTGAAGCCGTTTGCATTTTGCCTGCTCCGGGCTGGCGTCAGAGGGTTTTTGAGGGGACAAGTCGCAGTATTGGAGATGAATTTTTCAACAAGATCCGAGCCCACGTATACGTGCGCGCGAAAGACCCACACACAGCTTATGACATAGAAGTTGAAACCGATGATCTGCTACCCGAATTACTGGAAGCCGCAGAACGACTAGGAGGCGCGTTGAATAACCTACTCCAACCGATACGGGCATTATCTGCGCAGCTTATTTTAACACTCGAGGAACACGCTAAGGACCTCGACACATCAACCCGCAATCGAATTGAAAATATCGTCCGTAGTCTCCAACGGCGAACTGTGGGAATTTTGGACCCGTGGAAATCGATGCTCGAAACTCTTTCAGAAGACCCATCGACAGATTTTGTAACCTGGTTTTCGGTAAACCGAATGCGCGGAAGGAACATTGATGTTGGAATGCATCGGCGATGGATCGACCCCATGCTGCCTTTTGCAAATACAATTTTAGGGTCTATGCACGGAACAGTGATTACTTCTGCCACTTTGCGCGATAGTAGTGGGAACGATGAAATGGACTGGCAAACCGCGGAGAGACGAACGGGCACACACCACCTTCCACACCCGGCCCTTCGGGCTCAAGTACCCTCCCCCTTTGATTATTCGACCCAAACACGTGTACTACTAGTAACTGATATCGCTAAAGACAATCTCAATCAGGTTTCCGGGGCCTTTCGAGAGCTTTTTCTCGCAGCAGGCGGAGATGGATTGGGGTTATTTACTGCGATATCTAGATTAAGGCAGGTCCACAAGGTTATTGCACCAGCAATGGACGCCGCTGGATATACCCTCCTCGCGCAGCACGTTGACAAAATGGATACCGGCAGTCTGGTCGATATTTTCCGTACAGAACAGAAATCATGTCTCCTTGGAACCGATGCGGTGCGGGATGGCGTCGACGTGCCGGGCCAATGTTTAAGGCTTATCGTATTTGACAGAGTACCTTGGCCACGACCGTCAATCTTGCACCGGGCGCGTCGCAAATCGTTTTCCGGGTCAAACTACGACGATATGATTACCCGATTACGGTTGAAGCAAGCCTTTGGTCGATTGATCCGCCAAAAAACGGACACGGGTGTCTTTGTGATGTTAGATCCTATGATGCCCACGCGACTTATCAGCGCGTTTCCTCAGGGGGTGAACGTGGTTCGAACTGGTATTGCCGACGCGATATTGGCTACGCGCACTTTTTTATCTTGAATAATGATATTGGGGCCATAACCAAAATAATTTAAATATAAAACAATTATGATTCCCCTATAAGATCTTCAAGCTAACCGATTACGAAAGATCTAATGCTGTATAAAAGTTCCAGTCCACCAATGTGTTTAATACGGCTTTGGTTAATCGCTTGCTGCATACTAATATTTTTGATGATCCTTCTAGGGGGGATTACAAGGCTCACAGAATCGGGACTGTCAATAGTCGATTGGAGGCCGATCACGGGATGGATTCCGCCACTAAACGACGAGGATTGGTCAAAACTGTTCACAGCGTATCAGGCTTCGCCAGAATTTAAAAAGCTCAATTTTTGGATGACTACCGCTGACTTCAAAAATATTTTCTGGCTTGAATACCTCCATCGATTACTGGGCCGAATAATAGGCATTTTCTATGGGTTACCTTTGCTCTGGTTCGCGACGCGCTACCAACTTCCTTCCAAACTCAAACTGCGGCTCATCACGTTATTTGTCATAGGCGGGGCACAAGGCGGCCTTGGCTGGTATATGGTCAAATCTGGGCTCGTGAAGGAAACATCTGTCAATCATTATTTGCTTGCGGCCCACTTGGGTTTAGCAGTCACCATATATGGCGTCATGCTTTTTACTGCTGCGCAATCCGCGGTTCGGTTCAGGCCAACCGTTAAACCTGTGTTAGCCGGAATATTCACGAGTTTAGTGTTTTTGACAATAGTGTGGGGGGCGTTTGTTTCTGGACTAGATGGCGGCGCCGTGTTCAACACGTTTCCTTTGATGAACGGGTACCTGGTTCCACCGTCAGTATTTGAGATGTCACCGCTTTGGTCGAATTTCTTTGATAATATTAGTCTTGTTCAGTGGATCCATCGTGTACTTGCTATTGCGACTTTGAGCATGGCCGTCTGGCTATCTTTCCGTTATCGTCGCGTAGGGGACCAAATTATTCACCTATCGTTATTCATTACTTTTTTTCAGTTTGTTCTGGGTATCGTAACAATTCTGACTGGAGCATCCTTGTATGTTGCTTGGGCGCATCAAGCTGGTGCAATTCTGCTTTTTTCGAGCGCTGTAATAATGTGGGCAAAAGGTTCCCGGCATTCAAATGCTTGACGGATGCCTTACCAAGCGCGTATCACTCCTCATGTGGTGATTTGCACCGACCGGCTTGCGGCCACATAAAAAAGTCCGCTAAAAGGTCGGGGTGAGTAAAAACCCCAGCCTCCGGTCAGGGGTTTTATTCATTAAATAACCAGGAGCGGCGTATGCCTGTTAACAAACCCGTTCAGGAAACTTGGCGGCCTCAAACCCTTGCGGTGCGTGGCGGAACGCAGCGTAGCGAATTTGGTGAAACGAGCGAAGCTATTTACGCCACTTCGGGCTATGTATATGAATTTGCGGAACAGGCTGAGGATGCGTTTAAAGATCGTAATGACCGATTTATCTATTCGCGATTTTCAAATCCTACTGTTGATATGTTCCAGGAACGTATGGCCCTTATGGAAGGAGCAGAAGTAGGCAAGGCCACTGCAACAGGAATGGCGGCTGTCTTTGCCTCCATCGCCTGCATGGTGGAAACGGGTGACCATGTCGTCGGCAGTAGAGCTCTTTTTGGTTCTTGCCTTTATATCTTGACTGAAATTCTTCCTAAATACGGGGTCAAAACAACAATTGTGGACGGCACTGATCTAGGGCAGTGGCAAGAAGCTCTAAACCACCCCACAAAATGTGTATTTATTGAGACCCCTTCGAACCCCGGCCTCGACATAATAGATTTGAAATCTGTAACAGATCTCGCCCACAATGCGGGTGCCAAAGTGGTGGTTGACAATGTTTTTGCGACACCTTTGCTGCAACAACCCTTAAGTTTAGGAGCAGACATAGTTGTTTACTCAGCAACAAAGCACATTGACGGTCAGGGCCGAGCGCTAGGCGGTATTGTTTTAGGTGACAGAGATTATTGCGAAAATACCCTTAAACCATTTCTTCGCCATACTGGCCCAGCATTAAGTCCCTTTAATGCGTGGATAATGCTTAAGGGCCTAGAAACCCTGGCAATCCGTATTCGTCAACACTGTGAAAACGCGAATTTGATAGCGGAATATCTCGACGCCCGCCAAGATCTAGCCAAAGTTCGATATCCGGGCCTAAAAAGCCATCCCCAGCACGAATTGGCAGCGAAGCAGATGTCAGACTATGGCAGTGTGGTAACATTTTCCCTATCGGGTGGTAAGGATGTGGCCTTTAAATTTATGAATAGCCTAAAAATGATCGACATTTCTAATAATTTGGGAGATTCAAAAAGCCTGTTGACCCATCCGGCAACAACGACGCATTTACGACTAACCCCCGAAGATCGCCAAAGCCTCGGTATCGACGACGGCATGGTGCGATTGTCCGTTGGTCTTGAAGACCCCGAAGATGTTAAAGATGATCTTGAACAAGCATTTTCGTCGATTTAACCATCAATTTTCCTTTAGGGTGGTAATTCGTTACAATACCGATGTTTATTAGACAGGCATTATATGTATTCAGCTGTGACCCGCGAAATACGCGTTGAGGTGGAACCCATTTATTTGGATGAACAATCCGAACCAGATAATGGGCAATTCGTCTGGGCGTATAGGGTTCAAATTGGAAACGAGGGACCTGAAGCGGTGCAACTGCTTACGCGTTATTGGCATATCACCGATGGAATAGGGAGAGTGCAAGAGGTGCGCGGCGCGGGCGTTGTCGGTGAGCAACCCGTTCTAAAACCCGGAGATACTTACGAGTACACGAGTGGTACACCACTTCCAACCCCCTCCGGTATAATGAAGGGTACGTACCAGATGAAAACCCCTGCGGGCGAGAAATTCGACATTGAAATTCCAGCCTTTTCGCTAGATTGCCCACACGAAACACGGCGGCTAAATTAGGCTCGCCGCAGCACTGGAGCTGCCTGTGCTAGATTTTCGTCCCATACTGCATGTAATTGGTATTTTACTTACCACACTTTCCGTGGCGATGTGCGCACCCCTGGTAGCCGACCTGATGACTGGGCACCCGGATTGGCAAGTCTTTGCTGGGTCTGCGGGTTTAACAGCCTTTATCGGTATTACGCTGCTTCTTACGACCATGACGCCGCCCGCCCGCATGTCGGTCAGACAAGCATTCGTGCTCACGACAGCTAGTTGGCTAGCAATGACGTTTTTTGCAGCTCTACCTTTCGCCTTTGCCAATCTGGAACTCAACTTTACGGACGCGTTCTTTGAAGCAATGTCAGGTCTAACAACAACTGGATCGACAGTGATTAGTTCACTTGATACTGCCCCAACGGGCATTCTTTTATGGCGAGCTATCCTTCAGTGGTTAGGTGGAATTGGCATCATAGTTATGTCAATTGCCGTATTACCGATGTTAAAAATCGGCGGTCATCAACTCTTTCAAACAGAATCTTCAGATAGGTCGGAAAAGGTACTACCTCGAGCCGCACAAATAGCGAGCGGGGTCGGGTTTGTTTATCTAATTCTGACTACCTTTTGCGCAACGCTGCTCTGGCTTACGGGGCTAAGCGGGTTTGATGCAATCGCTCATGCTATGACCACTATTGCTACCGGTGGATTTTCGACCCGAGATGGATCGATTGGGGCGTTTAGCAATACATATGCTGAATTAATAATTACGGGTTTCATGGTTCTTGGTGCACTACCCTTTGTTCTTTATCTTCAGGCCGTCCGAGGCAAGCCAATGATGCTGATGCGTGACCGCCAGGTACGTTGGTTTTTCTTAATTGTCATATTTTTTGTATTCACAGTCTCCGCATCTCATTACGGGAACAACGATATTAATCTGGGACGAGCGGTACGCGAAGCTGCGTTTAACGTAATCTCGATTATGACAGGAACAGGATATTCCTCGAGCAACTACGCAACGTGGGGCGCATTTGCAACCGGTATATTCTTTTTTATTATGTTTATTGGGGGCTGCGCTGGATCCACAACCTGCTCCATAAAGATATTCAGATATCAAGTTCTTTATCAAACTGCCAGGATGCAGCTAAAACGTCTCATTCGTCCGCACGGGGTGTTCATCGCTACATTTAACGGCAAGCCTATTACTGACGAAGTAGAAAATTCAGTGATGAGTTTCTTCTTCTTATTTGTCCTAACATTTGTTGTCTTGGCCAGTCTTCTGCATTTTATTGGCTTGGATTTTATCACAGCAATCTCCGGCGCGGCCACCGCAATCTGCAACGTCGGACCAGCACTGGGCGAAATTATTGGACCGACGGGGAATTTTGCCACTTTACCGGACAGCGCCAAATGGGTGTTATCAGCGGGCATGCTTCTCGGTAGGCTCGAGCTATTCACGGTGCTCGTTCTTTTTGCACCATGGTTTTGGCGCGGTTAGTGTCTGCTTTTCTTGCATCAACGGTGAAGATACTCGGCGACCTAATCGAGTTCGACACGACCTCGCGAAACACAAATCTTGCAATGATTGATTATATCGCTGATCATCTATCCACGCTCGGAATCCCCTCTCAAAAAATATATTCAGATGATCAAAACAAGGCTAATCTGTATGCTACGATTGGTCCTAAGGTCGATGGAGGAATTGTACTTTCAGGTCACACAGACGTGGTGCCTGTTGATGGACAAAATTGGACAACAAACCCTTTTGAATTAACGGCAAAACAAAATAAATTGTACGGTCGGGGCACCGCGGATATGAAAGGCTTCATTGCCTGTTGCTTGGCCATGGCTAAGCCGATGTCCCAAATGGACATAAAACGCCCCATCCACCTCGCTTTTTCCTACGATGAAGAGGTGGGCTGTATTGGCGTGGGGCGATTGATAGAATTGATCGCCTCCCAGAATCCAACCCCCGCGTGTGTAATCGTAGGTGAACCAACTGCTATGCAAATCGTAAATGCCCATAAAGGTATTTGCGTTATGTCTACCGTCATTCACGGTCGTGAGGGACACTCTAGTCGTCCCCAACAGGGTGCAAATGCTATTGAGGCAGCGGCGGCCTTGACTACTTACATTTACGAGCTGTGTGAGGAACTTTCTAAAATAGAGCGAGATGAGCGCTTTGAGCCCCCCTATACAACCTTTAATGCTGGCGTAATCTCTGGCGGTGACGCGGTGAACATTATAGCTCGAGAATGTACTTTAAATTGGGAGTTTCGCCCAATACCGGGAGCGGACCATACGGCCATCACGGCGCGGGTAAATAACTGGGTGGAAGCAAAGCTGTTATCCAAAATGCGAAAGGTAGACCCCCGCTGTTCAATAGAAACCATTCGAGATGTCCTAGTACCACCCTTTGACCAGCCCAATTCTGTAGCAGAAGAACTCGCACGCAAAGTCACGGGACTGAACGACGCTGGCGCCGTCGCTTATGTGACAGAGGCGAGTTTATTTTCCCAAGCGAACATACCGGCCGTGGTCATAGGTCCTGGAAATATTTCTCAAGCGCATCAGCCAGATGAATTTGTATCTCCGGACCAGCTGGCAAAGTGTCTGAGTTTTCTCAATCAATTAGTCGAATTATCCGTAACCAAACATTCCGAAAACATTAACTAAAAAGTTAAGACTTGCCGTCGTTAGGAATCATATACTTAATCGATTTTACTCGCTAATTAAAATTCAGTTTTAAGCCACGCTCTCATATGCTTGTTTATTTGCCGCACCAGCGATTTATTTAAATCGAACATCACCTCTTCGACCATCTGAAACCAGATCTTTTCAGTTTCGGCCAGCGAAACATCCTCGGATACCGAACGTGACCTCGAAGCGACAGATTCGGCTGTCACTCGAACCTTGCCGGAGGCATCTCTTAGCTCAATTAAAATATCGATAACCGCGTCATAGCGTTGAGACTGGTCGCGAGTAAAAACTCCTTTTAAGCCGGGGGAGCGCTTAAGTGACACCTCGATAAAACTAGCCCGACGGATTACGACACGTACAACTCCCGATTTTCCGACCGCTTTGAGCCGATCTCGCCCCCAATTGGAAGCTGTGGCAGCGAGGGAGATGGGTAATTTATGTTCCATGTGAGGTTTAGTAGCTGGCATCACATAGAGGTTTTCCACCTCTATTCTTGCAACGTTGAGCCCAATGGGTGGGAGGTGAGCGAAAGAAATATCTGGAAAGTTAGATTGCTGCACTGGTCCAACACAAGCACCACTGATTGATAGTAAAAGCAGAAAAAGGACCGTTAGTTTCTTATTTATAAACATCACTTGACCTCCTGCATGGAGTTTTTAGATAGGGACTCGTTCCGAGCAGTTTCTATCGTCGAATCGTATATATTTGCGCTATATCGTATTCTTCAAATTTATAATCCACTCCGCAGAACTCACACTTAATTGTTACGACACCATCAACCCTCAGCACCTCTATCTCCTCTTTTGGAAAAGATTTGAGCATCATTTCCACCCGCTTATTAGAACACCGACAACGATTTTCCAGAAACAATGGATCGAAAACACGAACGCCGTCCCTCTCGAACAAGCGCATTAGTAGGTCGTGGGGATGGAGCCCATCGTCCAATAGCTCTTCGCCCCTAACATTGTTTGCAAATACACGGGCGCGGCGCCAATTCTCTTGAAACTCCGTATTATCGGACTCTCCGGACTCCAAGGGGCGTCCATCGGGTGGAATTTTTTGCATTAGCAGACCACCCGACCGCCAGCGGTGGGAAGCAGTTTTTTCTGCTCTAATGTTTACAGCAACTTCCAGCTGATCGGACTCCCTGAAATAATGATGTGCACAATCGGATATCGTTTTGCCAGCTAGCTCAACAATCCCCTGATAACGATCAGTGTTAGGACCCTGATCAATTGTAAAGGCAAGATAACCTTTCCCAAGCAAATGCGGTACCGGGTCCACACACAACGTATCTAAAGTAACGGCACTGATTTGTGGGTCAAATTGTGCAAATCCTCGTAGGCCCCCTTCGCTGGTAAGGTCAACAAGAATGAGGCTAACAGGACCATCCCCCTTAGCCTGTAGAGACAAAACCCCATCAAACTTAAATAAGCCTATAACGAGCGCCGAAAGCGCCATCACCTCGGCTAAAAGAAAGGCAACACCCGCGGGGTATTCACGGGCACTTAAAACACCCTCCGCTGCGGAACCGAGCCGCGCTAATCGGCCACGAGCAACACCGTTCTCCAACTGAAACGGTTGCACAAAATTTTCACCCCTCGGTTGGACGATCGATCCGCCTGCCATGCTACTATGACAGGCACCAGGCCAGAATGCCCTTTTGGGCATGCAGTCTATTTTCGGCCTCGTCCCAAACAACAGACTGGGGGCCATCTAGTACGTCCGCTGCAACCTCTGCATCTCTGTGTGCAGGCAGGCAATGCATAAATATTGCTTCAGCCCCTGCGCACTTCATCAACTCGGCATCAACCTTATAGGGTTCGAGCAAATTGTGCCGATTTTTAACATCAGTATCTCCCATCGAAACCCAAGTATCCGTCACAACACAGTCAACACCCTTAACAGCTTCTTTAGGATCCGTTGTGGCTAGAACACTCGCGCCTTCCTCTTGTGCCCAAACAATAGCATCTTTTGGCGGCGATAGTTCTTTTGGACACGCCAGGCGAATTTCAAATTTGAAACGTACCGCCGCCTCAATCCACGTACGAGCCATATTGTTTCCGTCGCCACACCAGGCAATCCGCTTCCCAGTTATGTCGCCTTTAAATTCTTCGAAAGTCATAATATCTGCCATCAATTGGCATGGGTGAGAGTGCTCCGTAAGGCCATTAATAACCGGTACACGAGAGAAAGATGCGAGTTCCGCTAGTTTTTGATTTTCTGCAGTTCTCATCATAATTGCGTCAACATACCGCGATAAAACCCTCGCGGTATCGGCAATTGTCTCACCCCGCCCTATTTGCATTTCTGTCGGAGACAATGCGACGACGGACCCGCCTAGCTGTTTCATCGCAACTTCAAAAGAGACGCGAGTTCTTGTAGAGGGTTTTTCAAATATCATTGCAAGAACGCGTCCCTCAAGTGGGCGCTCTTGTCTTTTCGGATCCGTACCAAGTTTGAAACTATTTGCAAGTTTTAAAATTCGCCGTAAGTCTTCAGTGGCGATTTGGCGTAACTGAAGAAAGTGCTTTTTCGCGTTTTCCATTACACTAGCTCTTTGCAGCAAGACTCCAGAATTTCAACCGCTTCTTGGACGTGCTCTTCGCGAGTAATTAGTGGCGGCAAAAATCGTACAACGTTCTCGCCTGCCGGAACTGTGAGTAATTTTTTTTCAAAAGCCTTTTTGACAAGATCCATATTAGGGATAACACACCTAATACCCCACATCATGCCAATACCTCGAATTTCATGGATAATACTAGGATAATCAGCAGCAATTTTAGTTATTTCTCTCTCTATTAAATTACCTGTTTCGACAACCCGTTTGAGAAAGTCGGGTTCGAGAACCACATCGAGCACTGCGTTTGCACATGCAGCGGCCAATGGATTTCCACCAAAAGTGCTTCCGTGTGTACCGGGAACTATACCGACGGCGGCCTCGTTAGTTGCAAGGCACGCACCGATAGGAAAACCGCCACCAAGAGCCTTTGCAGAAGACATTACATCAGGAACAATGTTGGGCCACTCGTGAGCCCATAACCGACCAGTCCGACCCACGCCAGTTTGAACCTCGTCAAACATCAAAAGAAGGTTGTTCTCGGTGGCCAACGCTCGCAGTTCGCTGAGAAAGACAGGATCGGCTATGCGAATACCCCCTTCTCCCTGCACCGGCTCGACCATTATCCCTGCAGTCTGATCAGTTACCGCAGATAAAGTAGCTTTGATATCGCCGAAGGTAACACTATCAAAACCGTCTATTTTGGGACCAAATCCCGCTCGATGAGCTTCATTTGCACCAGCCGCAATGGTCGCGAGCGTTCGCCCGTGGAAGCTACCCTCGAATGATATTAATCTATACCGTTCTGAATGCCCTTTTGTACTGTGATATTTGCGTATTAGCTTTATCGAAGCCTCGACAGCCTCTGCGCCCGAATTGCAGAAAAAAACCGTGTCCGCAAATGAGTTAGACACTAACCGATCAGCGAGACGCTGTTGTTGGGGTATATGGTAAAGGTTAGAGGTGTGCCACAAACGCCCCGTTTGCTCGCGAAGGGCAGCAACAAGATGAGGGTGGCTATGACCCAACGCAGTCACAGCAATTCCAGCCCCAAAATCAAGATATTGTTTGTCATCCTGTGTATATAAATAGACCCCATCGCCCTTTACGAAGGCAACGTCCGTCCGTCCATAGGATGGCATAACTGAACCGCTCACCAATCTCTCCTTAGATAGGAACATAACAATTGTACAGCCCACTCAGGGACCAGAAAACGAGCGCGAGTATGTGAAGGTCAACCCTCGCTGTCAATTAATCGTATACTACAAAACGAGGACACAAAATAACTTGATACACACTAAATAGTGCTTCAAGGTAAATTCTAGTAGAACTTGTCGCTTAAAAATAGTTTTGAATGTTCAATTGGTTTGCGGCGGCACGTAAGGCCCTTCGACCTTAAGTATGGCGATAACAAAAACACCCGAAGCGCGGGGATGAATGATGGACGGGAATGGAGAAGTTAATAGGATGCAGGACAGTGACCTTGAACCAAGGTTCTCATGGCCTGACAGCGACACCTTAATACCGGATTGGATCTACACAGACGACATTATCTACCAGCGCGAACTGGAAAATATTTTTCTTGGAAAACATTGGAATTACATCGGTCTAGATTGTGAAGTGCCGGAACGCGGAAATTACTTCAGGTCTTATATGGGGCCATTACCCGTTGTTGTAACGCGCGATATGGACGGCAAGGTAAATGTTTTCGAAAACCGCTGTGCCCATCGCGGGGTAGAATTTTGCCGGGAATACAGAGGAACTACAGAAAGTTTTATCTGCCCATATCATAATTGGACCTACGACCTAACCGGTGACTTGAAGGCAGTTCCGTTTCGTCGCGGAGTAAAGGGCAAAGGCGGCCTCCCAGAAAACTTCGACTTATCCAAACACGGTTTAAGAAAATTCCGCACAACAACCCGGGGCGGGGTGATCTTTGCTACTGCCAACAGAGACACAGAGTCTATTGAAGATTATTTAGGGCCAGAAATCCTTGCCGAGTTTGATGCTACTTTTGACGGTGATGAAATGAAGTTGCTCGGTGTGCATCGAAATATTTTACCGAGTAATTGGAAACTTTATCAGGAAAACCTTAAGGACCCAT
>JAYZFO010000035.1:0-37870 GCA_036336685.1 Pseudomonadota bacterium | reverse complement strand
GAGTGTAGATACTAAAGCCTATTTTACCGCGGCGACAATGGTGATCGCGGTACCTACCGGTATAAAAATCTTTAGTTGGATAGCGACAATGTGGGGCGGCTCAATCCGTTTTACGACGCCTATGTTGTGGTCAATTGGTTTTATTTTTCTATTTACTGTCGGGGGAGTAACCGGGGTGGTTTTGGCCAACGCCGGCGTTGATAATGCTATGCACGATACCTACTACGTCGTGGCACATTTCCATTATGTGCTATCACTAGGTGCTGTGTTTACAATATTCGCGGGTTTTTATTATTGGTTTCCAAAAATGACCGGCCGTATGATCAGTGAGCGGCTGGGCAAATTACATTTTTGGCTCACATTCGTAGGAGTTAACCTCACATTTTTTCCAATGCACTTTGCCGGAATGGCTGGAATGCCGAGGCGGATCCCCGATTATCCCGACGCATTTGCTGGTTGGAATATGATCGCGAGTTATGGGTCTTATATTAGCGCATTCGGAGTTCTAGTTTTCTTATACGCTGTTTGGCGCGGTTTTATGGCCGGTGAAAAAGTTGCCGAGAACCCATGGGGTGAAGGCGCCACAACACTTGAATGGACTTTACCGTCGCCGCCGGCCTTTCACTCCTATGATGCGTTGCCCGAGATTAAGGATGAGGGAGCCCATTAGGCTGAACGATGGCAGAGCGACCTATTAATCTAATAAACGATGGTGCGGCGGCCGTAGATGCGCCCAAGGACCATTCCGTCATGGATTTCATTTCCCTCCTTAAGCCAAGGGTAATGTCGCTTGTTGTGTTTACCGGATTTGCTGGGCTCTTTGTGGCCCCCGGAGAAATTCACCCGGTTATCGCGGCAATTTCCATTCTATGCATAGCCGTGGCCACCGGAGCATCTGGCGCCATTAATATGTGGTATGAAAGAGATCTTGATGCCAAAATGGCACGAACTAAAAACAGACCTATTCCAGCAGGTCGCGTCCAAGCCGAGACCGCTCTCGCCTTTGGGGTGGTTCTCGCGGGTGGCTCTGTAATGGTCATGGGTCTCGGTGTTAATTGGGTGGCAGCGGCCTTGCTCGCTTTGGCAATTGGTTTCTATGTTTTCGTCTATACGATATGGCTTAAACCGCGGACACCGCAGAATATTGTAATTGGTGGCGCGGCGGGCGCATTTCCACCCATGATTGGTTGGGCAGCGGTTACGGCTGACGTTGGTTTGGGTGGTATCGCACTTTTCGCCCTAATATTTACGTGGACCCCGCCACATTTTTGGGCGCTCTCCTTGTATAAGGTTGACGACTACGAACAAGCCGGCATACCCATGCTCCCTGTTGTGTCCGGCGTTCGAGAGACTAAACGGCAGATACTACTGTACACACTATTATTGTTACCCGTGTCGCTAGTCCCCTGTATCGTCGGTATAGCGAGCATCTGGTGGGGGGGGCTTGCATTAGTCTTCGGAGGAATATTCGTTTTCTTTAGTATAGTGTTATTTTATGACGATACAGAGCGCAGACCGCGTCAAATGTTTAGTTTCTCGCTGCTCTACCTTTCAATATTATTTGCTGGTTTGATCGTCGATACTTTTGTGAGCCGTCTGTACTGAGGTTTGTTGGTATGAATAAGCAAATATCGGAAATGCATAAGAAACGCCGAGGCAGAAATATTGCGCTGGCGTTGGCGATTTTTGCAGTGGCAGCATTATTTTACGTGATGTCCATTGTTCGTATGTCGGACGGGACCGGCAGCTGAGATGGGGCGCAATCTGAAATCTCGTAATAGGATGCTGGCAGGAATTTCTTTTGCGGGAGCGGCCGCGATGGTTGGAGCCGCGTTTGCCGCGGTTCCGTTATACGAGGTGTTCTGCCAGGTGACGGGTTATGGTGGCGCGACACAAATTGCCAGCAACTTGCCCTCGCAGACGCTGGATCGAAGGATAATGATCCGCTTTAATGCTGACGTCGACAGGAAATTGCCGTGGGTTGTTAATCCCGTGCAAGATAGTATCAACGTGAAAGTGGGCGAAAATCGGCTGGCTTTTTATCGGGCAAAAAACTTATCTAAAAAACCAATTACCGGCACCGCCGCGTTCAATGTCACACCGGCAAAAGCAGGGTTATATTTTAGTAAAATAGATTGTTTTTGTTTTACCGAACAAAAACTTAAAGCAGGGGCGATAGTTGACATGCCAGTGTCCTTTTTTGTCGACCCCGAAATCGCCAAAGACCCAAACCTAACAGACGTTACAACAATTACGCTTTCCTATTCTTTTTTTCAGTCGGAAAACGATGTAGACCGTACTGCACAGATAAGGAAAGCGCCTTCCTACACGGACGGCTAAACAACGGAGTAGCAGAAATATGGTACCGCCTGCAGAATCCGGCGCCAGCGCCACAGAGTATGACTATCACGGGCACAAACATCCCTATCATCTCGTGGACCCAAGCCCTTGGCCTTTTATAGGTTCTATATCGGCACTGGTGTTGGCCGTGGGGGCCGTACTTTATATGCACGAAGAAATAAGCTGGGTCATGATGCTCGGCTTTCTGGGTGTACTTGTTACGATGGCCGGATGGTTTTGGGAGGTCATCAAAGAGGCTGAATATCGAGGTTTTCACAACCCGGTCGTTCAAGTGGGTATGCGCTACGGAATGGCTTTGTTTATAGCGTCCGAGGTAATGTTTTTTGTTGCTTGGTTCTGGGCGTATTTTAATGCCGCTTTGTTTCCTACCGAACAGATTGCTGCGCAGTGGCCACCCCCGGGTGTCCAGACCTTTGATACATGGGATTTGCCATTTTTAAATACTCTGATTTTATTGATGTCGGGGATAACTGTTACGTGGGCGCACCATGCTCTTCGTGAAAACGATCGTAAGCATTTTATGCAAGGCCTTGGGCTTACGATTTTTCTGGGTATTTGTTTTACGTGTGTTCAGGCCTACGAATACAGCCATGCGGCTTTCGGCTTTCAAGATGGCATCTATCCCTCCACGTTTTATATGGCTACAGGGTTTCACGGTTTTCACGTTCTAGTCGGTACGATTTTTCTGATAGTTTGTTTTTTTCGCGGACGGGCAGGTCACTTTAAACCCGAACACCACTTCGGCTTTGAGGCGGCAGCCTGGTATTGGCATTTTGTTGACGTCGTGTGGCTATTTTTATTTATTTGTATTTATTGGTGGGGACGCTAAACGGTTTTCCTCGTTGTATTCCCGATTAGGGCCGAATGAAAAATACTCAATTTTGGCCGGAGCTTTCGCCGCTTAAAACCGGCGTGAGTTGCAAATGTCCAAGGTGTGGGCAGGGTAGACTCTTTCGTGGTATTCTTGATGTTCGTGAAGTCTGTGAAAAGTGCGAACTTGATTTATCGTCTAATGATACCGGTGACGGAGCAACGGTATTCGTTATTCTAATTCTCGGGGCCCTAGTTGTTGTACTCGCTCTTTGGCTTGAAGCCACGATGCAGCCACCAATATGGGTGCATCTCTTAGTCTGGATCCCGGTTATTAGTGTTTCATCTCTGCTGTTGCTTAGACCGGTCAAAGCTATTTTGATAGGCTTTCACTACAAGAACCTTCGCCATAAATATATTTCCGGAGATAATGTTAAAACTTCGTAAGGTACAATTAAATTTATGGATGACGGTTAGTGCGCTTCCCGTATTTATAGTACTCATCGGCTTGGGGACCTGGCAGCTTGAAAGATTGAAATGGAAAGAAAAAATTATTTCGGAGCGAATGCAGAGGCTCTCAGCACCTTTGCTCTCTATCCGCGATATCAAAAATCAACAACTGCCAAATATTGAGTTTAGGAGAATACGGGTCAGTGGCAGGTATTTGCATGCAAGAGAAATGCTTGTCGTTAACAAAGTGTGGCGAGGACACCCTGGCTTTCATTTGATCACGCCATTTAAAACCAATGTCGGAGGGTCGCTGCTTGTAAACAGGGGCTGGGTACCTATGGATTGGCCTGAAAAAAAATCTGGGAAAGCGCAGTCCGAAGCGACCTTGGAACTCACCGGAAATATACGTCTTGATAGCCGAAATAATCTTTGGATACCGGATAATGAACCTAATAAAAATGTATGGTTCTTTGTCGATGTTGAACAAATGGCCGCTCAGGCCGACCTAAAAGATTATCACCCATATTTAATTGAGCTCAGGTCTAACAAAAAGTCTGTCGGTTATCCAAAGGCTCAGTTACCGAGTATCAACGTACGTAATAAACATTTTGAATATGCCCTTACATGGTATTCGCTTGCGTTCACCTTGATAATAATTTTTGTCGCGTTTCATATTAGAAAACAGGAGTATAAACATTCCGACTAGCGCCACTATTGAGCTTGAAAACCGTTTCCGCAGGATAGCGACCCTCAATGAGGTAATTGGGTTACTGCATTGGGATATGTCTGTAATGATGCCGGCCGGGGGAGCCGCGGCGCGTACAGAACAATTAACTGTCCTCAAGATCAGTATTCACGAGATGCTAAATGATCCCAAGGTTGATGACTTGCTATCGGAAGCAGGGGAAACGCAGCCTGACGAGCCCTGGAAAGCCGCAAATTTACGCGAAATGCGTAGAGTGTGGATTCACGCGAACGCGGTTGAGCGAGAGCTTGTAGAGGCGTTAAGCCGCGCTTGTTCGGTGTGCGAATTACAATGGCGTGACGCTCGTTTAAATAGCAACTTTAAATCAGTCTTGCCCTACCTTTCCGAAGTTTTGAATCTCACGCGTCAGTCCGGCGTATCTAAGGCTGAGGTTCTCGGATGTTCGCCGTATGAGGCGCTTCTTGACGAGTATGAACCGGGGGCAAAGACTGATTTGCTGGATAGCTATTTTGCGGATCTCTCCAGTTTTCTTCCGAGTTTGTTACAAACGGTACTGGAAAAACAGGCCAAACAAAAACCAGGCGTGTTACCCGCGGGTCCTTTTCCCGTTGAGGAACAGCGCGCTCTTGGCGCGGAGCTTATGCAGGTTTTGGGGTTTAATTTTGACCATGGCCGTTTAGACAGCAGTCTTCATCCATTCTGCGGTGGCGTCCCCGACGATATTCGCGTCACCACACGGTACACGGATAAAGATTTTACTCAAAGTTTGATGGGGGTTTTGCACGAAACCGGCCACGCACTTTATGAAAGTGGGCTACCCCGCGATTGGCGCTACCAGCCAGTTGGCGCTGCCCCCGGTATGGCATTGCATGAGAGCCAATCTCTTCTAATAGAGATGCAAGCATGCCGCAGCCGAGAGTTTTTGAGTTTTGCGGCCCCTCTGATGCGAGAGGCCTTTTCAGGGTCCGGCCCGACATGGGATGTGGAAAATTTATATCGGTTGTATACAAAAGTCGAACCCGGCTTCATTCGGGTGGATGCGGATGAAGTTACCTATCCGGCCCATGTAATTCTGCGATACGGGCTCGAGCGGGGATTAATTAATGGTGATATTTCATTGGTGGACCTGCCTACTGCATGGAACGAGGGTATGACCGAACTATTGGGGATCTGTCCCCCGAACGATAGCCTCGGGTGCTTGCAAGATATTCATTGGTATGACGGAGCGTGGGGCTATTTCCCTACCTATACAATGGGCGCTCTCGCGGCGGCACAATTGTTCGCATCAGCCATCAAAGATCTTCCAAATATCTCCGAAGCTATTTCAGAGGGAAATTTTTCTCCCTTAGTAGACTGGATGCGTCGAAATGTTCATTCCTATGCGTCTCTTTTTGGTACGGAAGAATTGATTGAAGTGGCAACCGGTCGCCCACTGGACACCGCTGATTTTAAAGAGCATTTATTGGTTCGCTATGGCTGAGCACTATTTCGATAGTCCGGTTTGACAAGAATGGTGACCTAACTAAATTCCGCCTCAGCGTGAGGATCAAGGTTTGAAATACATATCTACTCGAGGACGCGCGACCCAACTTGAATTCGACGAAGTATTATTGGCCGGCCTAGCCGATGATGGGGGATTATATGTCCCATCACACTGGCCCCAGTTCTCTTTTAAAGAACTATCCTCTATGGCGGAAAGTTCGTATGCCGAAGTGGCATATCGTGTCATCCGGCCGTTTACACACGGGACTATTGACGATGACATCCTGCAAAGCATAATTATCGAAACGTATGCATCGTTTGACCACGATTCGGTAGCACCTCTTATTAAAATTGGTCCAAACGAGTGGCTGCTCGAGCTTTTTCATGGGCCAACGTTCGCGTTCAAAGATTTTGCTTTGCAAGTTATTGGTCGAATGTTCGACCATGTTTTGTCTGTTAATCAGAAGCGGGTCACGATAGTGGGCGCAACTTCGGGAGATACAGGTTCAGCTGCAATAGAGGCCTGTCGCGATCGCTCTACTTTAGATGTTTTTATTCTTTTTCCTGAGGGTAAAATTTCCGGCGTGCAACGACGTCAAATGACGACAGTCGCCAGCAAAAACGTTCATGCGATGGCAATTGAGGGCACCTTTGACGATTGCCAAGATCTGGTTAAAGGAATGTTCAACGATAAAGAATTTCGTGCCGCTAACAGTCTTTCTGCGGTCAACTCCATTAATTGGGCGCGGGTAATGGTGCAAATAGTATACTACTTTTATGCTGGGTTGCGGTTGGGTGCACCACAGCAAAAAGTGAGTTTTTCCGTTCCAACAGGAAACTTCGGTAACGTTCTCGCGGGATGGGCAGCCTGGAAATGCGGATTGCCGGTCGACCGAATAGTAGTTGGCACTAATAGCAATGATATTATGTATAGGTTTTTTAAGACTGGTCAGATGAAAATAGAGGGCGTCACATCGACGCTCTCGCCTAGCATGGATATCCAAGTTTCAAGCAACTTTGAACGTTTTCTTTTTCATGTGTTAGGTAACGATGGGGCAAAGGTGGATAATTGGGTAACGCGGTTCCGCGAGACAGGGACGGCGTCAGTGTCTGATTTAAGCCTTTTTACGACACAAGAGAAGTTTTGTGCCGCACGGTTAAATGATAATGACACAAAGCGAGTAATTAAGGACTTTTTCGCCGCAACGGGCGAATTCTTGGACCCACATAGCGCGATCGGCCTGGGTGCGGCGCGTCAGCACCGAGGTGATACCTCAATACCCATGGTCTCCTTGGCTACCGCTCATCCAGCTAAATTTCCAGATGCGGTTGAGGCCTCAACCGGGGTTCGCCCCAATCCGCCAGACCGCTTGGCGGACCTTTTTTTGAAGGAAGAAAAATTTGTGCGGCTCCCCAACAATATAGGAGCGATTAAGACATTCATTCAGCAAACATTAAAAGGACAATAGCGTGAATTTTTCCCAGACCACGCTACCCAACGGAATCAGAGTGATAACTGACCGAGTGGATACGGTAGAAACTGTGACCCTGGGTGTTTGGGTTAATGTAGGTTCACGTAATGAGGACGAAGAGGTAAGCGGCGTCTCCCATTTTTTGGAACATATGGCTTTTAAGGGTACCGCGCGACGTACAGCGTTAGATATAGCGGTCGAAATTGAGAATGTTGGCGGCCAATTAAATGCATACACATCACGGGACACTACGGTCTATTATGCTACGGTGTTGAAGGAAAACGTTGATCTTGCGGTCGACATTATTGCTGACATCTTAATCCATTCAAAATTAGACGAGGAAGAATTAAACCGTGAACGCGCGGTTATTTTGCAGGAAATCAGCCAGGTTAGAGATACACCTGACGATATCGTGTTTGACCATTTTCAGCAGGCAGCTTACCCGGACCAGCCCTTAGGGAGGCCCGTACTGGGAAGTGCTGAAACTGTGCGCCACATGTCACGAGAAGGCCTTTTAAGTTACGTAAATGCTGAATATGGGGCGGATCGGATGATACTCTCGGCCGCTGGAAACATTGAACACAATTACTTGGTTGACCTCGCGAACAAAACCCTCACTAACCTCAAACAGCATTCTGGAAAAAAAGTGGGTACCGGTATTTATAGCGGTGGGGATTTTCGCGAATTTAAGGCACTCGAACAACTTCATCTCGTTATAGGGTTTGAAGCCGCAGGATATTTGGACGACCAGTACTACCCGCTGGGTGTTTTGTCGACAGCATTGGGTGGAGGTATGTCTTCTCGGTTCTTTCAAGAGGTGCGTGAGAAACGCGGCCTGGCATATTCGGTTTATACATTTACATCGCCCTATGACGATGGCGGCTTGTTTGGGATTTACGCAGGAACAAGCGCGGAACAATCCGAGAAGCTTATTGACGTGGTATGCGAGGAACTTCGGCGCGTCGCGGAGAAACCACTGCATAAAGATGAAATTGCACGTGCAAAAACGCAGATCAAGGCGGGGGTTCTTATGTCGCTAGAAAACACCGCCTCACGTGCGGAAAGAATTTCGAGGCAACTCCTAATATATGGCCATGTTATAACTGCAGACGAAATGTCAAAGAAAATTGATCAAGTTACAGAAGAGGAGATCCGTGTAGTTGCCGAAGGTCTATTGAAATCGACGCCAACACTTTCTGCTGTTGGTCCCGTTAATTCCCTTCCAAGCTATGAGAAAATAACACAGTGTCTCGCGATGTAGGTTCTTTTTAGATATTTATGCTTGCCCGGCATCGCCAGAAAGCATTGATATGTCGATTCCCATTTTGGCCAGTGCGGCTTGCCAGACCGTTTTAGGGTCACTCCCAAATACCAAATTGTTGTCCGCTTCCAGAGATAGCCAACCATTGGCTTGAATTTCGGCATCCAGTTGGCCTGGCCCCCAACCGGCATATCCAAGGGCAAAAAAACTGTTCTGGGGGCCATCTCCCGCAGCGATATCCCGGAGGACATCAGTGGTCGCGGTAAGTGCGATGTGATCATTTATAACCATTGTCGCATCTTGGACATAGTCACCAGAATGCAGAACAAATCCACGACCCGACTCTACCGGACCCCCAAAATGGACCCGTATACCCACCCCTTTGAGATCTGGTTCAAGATCAAGTTGCTTCAAAAGATCAGGAAGATCCACATTTTCAAGTAGCTTGTTAACTACTAAACCCATGGCGCCGTCTTCCGTGTGCGCACACAGATAAATAACGCTGGTAGAAAACCTTTCATCCAGCATCTGGGGCATGGCTACGAGTAATTGTCCGGTAAGGTATCCCTCGTTTTTGGAAGTTTCGCTCATTTCGCACCCGATGTATTGTTGTACAAACGTTTTTAGGTTAGCACCCTTGGGGATGTCTAACACCAAAATCTATAAAACATGTATTATATACAACCCCAGCCTTAGCTTTAACCCTACCTTATATTATAAGACACATTGGTGTTTTGGGTGAGTGCAAACATGCCTCTAAAAATAGCGACTACGACTGTGTCATCCGCAATTGCCTTGATGGTCGTTATCCTAGCATTGTTGTATTCGAATACGCTTAATGCCCGTTCGTCTGCGTGGTTTGAACATGACCATGGATCAGTTCGATTAATAGCAGCCCTGTCAACTGTTGGGGATGACGATACGATTAACCTTGGACTTCAATTCCGCATGAACCCTGGCTGGAAGATTTACTGGCGCTCGCCTGGTGCTGCGGGCTTTCCACCTGAACTTGATTTGGCGGGGTCATCGAATATTGCTGGCTACAATATGGCATGGCCCGTGCCGGAGCGTTTTTCTGTCTTGAATATGGAAACACTTGGGTACAAAAAAGAAGTGGTGTTTCCAATAACTGCAACGCTATTTGAGCCTGGAAAACTCGCTTATATACATATGAGGGTTCGATTCCTCACTTGCAATGATATCTGTATCCCACATACCACTATTTTAAAACTCACGTTACCTGCTGGTTTTGCCCAGAATACGCCCGAAGCCGCCACAATAGCATTGTGGCGCCACAAATTACCAAAAAACGAGGAGGACGGACCGCTATCTATTAGACACGCGGAAGTTGAAGGTAATGATAAAGATCTGGTGTTGCTGGTTGAAATTGTCGGTGACAGCGCATTAAACGCGCCAGATTTGTTTGTGGAGGGTCCCTCTGGATATGTCTTTGATAAACCTGTTGTCGAATTCTCACAAGGTGGGCGTAACGCGCTAATGCGTCTCAAAGTTCGCACGCCGCCCTCAAATATCCGTCCAATAGCGGGAGCTAGTTTGACCTTTACAGCGGTTGATGGAGCACATGCAGTTGAGAAGCGCGTTACGTTACACCCGGCTAAAAAAGGGTATGGACCTGCAGAAATTCGGTCTGCCCAATTCTATCAATTTATTATAACTATTGGGTTGGCCATAATCGGCGGGTTTATCCTCAATTTCATGCCCTGTGTCCTACCAGTATTATCTCTAAAACTGCTTTCGATCGTGTCGCACGGCCAACAGGACCCGCGGCATATCCGTATGGGGTTTATCGCGACCGCAGCGGGGATTGTTTTTTGTTTCATCTTGCTTGGAACCATAGCCAACTCGCTTAGTGCATTCGGCATTGCAGCAGGTTGGGGTACCCAATTTCAACAACCCGTCTTCCTTGTATTTATGATCGCGATGATTGCATTATTTATAGCCAATATGTGGGGCTTGTTTGAAATTCGCCTACCGACAGCGATCACTGGTCTTGCTGTACCCAGCGGTCCTTCCGGGGGTATGGGCGGGCACTTTTTAACCGGTGTATTCGCCACGTTGTTGGCAACACCATGCACCTCACCCTTTCTCGGTACAGCGGTTGGTTTCGCATTTACACGTGGCCCGATAGAAATATATTGTGTTTTTCTTGCGTTGGGTTTCGGTCTGGCGCTGCCATGGATTGCTGTAGCAGTGTTTCCGAGGTCGATCGGCTGGTTGCCAAAACCCGGTCATTGGATGCTCACCTTTAAGCGTGTTCTCGCAGTAGCGCTCATGGGCACAGGGGTTTGGTTGTTTTATATTTTGTGGGGGCAAATTGGATTAGGGGCGACAGGGATGGTCGCGCTCTTAACCGGTTCCACAGTGTTTTCCCTCGGCCATTACCATTTACTGAGCGAAAGGGCGAAGTTTGCAACCTGGATTCTTATTGGCTGTTTGACCGCTATTTCCATGGGTTTCGCCGGCAGTATGACGAAGGTTGGGACCAGCACGGTGTCTGCAGGGGAAAACGGTGTTTGGCACACTTTTTCTCTCGAAAAGTTGGAAGATTTGGTATCAAGAGGAAATATGGTATTCGTAGATGTGACAGCGGATTGGTGTCTTACGTGCCAAGTAAACAAAGCGCTCGTGTTAAAGCGCGGCAAGGTAGCGAGGATACTAGCGCAGGGAAAAGTGGTTGCCCTGCGGGCCGACTGGACTAGGCCAGATAAATCCATATTGGATTACCTCAAAAGCTTTCAGAGATCTGGAATTCCCTTCAACGTTGTCTATGGTCCGGGCGCCCCTGAAGGAATTATACTTCCAGAGATCTTGACAGAAAGACTTGTTCTTACCGCAATTTCAAAGGCCAAGGGATAAGGCCTTTTATTTAGGGCATAATTTATTTGGTTGTAGCACTATGGCGTGTGGGTCGCTACAAAGTGTAGTAGCGGGGACGGTCGTAGACCCATATGCAAGTGGTTCAACTTTTCATTACAGGGCACCGAATTTATGGCAAAGCACGGTATCGGTCAGGGTATTTTACGGGAGGAAGATCCGCGGTTGCTCCGAGGCCAAGGGCTGTTTGTTAATGATTTTAATTTACCCAATCAGTTGCACGCGATCCTGTTGAGGTCTCCACACGCCCACGCCGAGATAAGAGATGTAGTTATGTCAGAGGCACGGTCCCTTCCTGGGGTGCTGGCAATCTTTTCAGGCCAGGATGTCTTAGCCGATAATCTGGGGGTACCTGGAATGCCTGCAAAATGGCTCAGGCCTGATGGGCAGCCGATGAAATATCGACCACAGCCTCCGCTTGCCATTAACAGGACAAGATATGTTGGCGATCCAATATTGATGATTGTGGCCGAAACTGTTTCCGAAGCGTGGGAAGCTGCTGAATTGGTCAATATTGATTATCATTTGTTGCCATCGGTTACCGATACGGCGCAGGCAATTAATGTAACGGCACCGCGCGTGTGGGACGATTATCCGGACAATATATCAGGGGCATACCAGGCTGGGGACAAGACAGCAGTGGAAGAAGCGTTTGCGGCTGCTGATGTTATCGTCCGGCGCCGTTTCGTGATTTCGCGCGTGTTTGCACAATACCTCGAGACCAGAGGTGCTGTGGGAATGTATGACTCGAGAGAAAATCGGTTCTTGCTCCACGCCGATGTTCAATATCCCCACAGGGTACGTCAATTATTGGCGGAAAAAATTTTTTCTGTGCCGGAACAAAATGTTCGCGTTAATGCGCGAGATATCGGGGGAGGATTTGGGACGAAGGGCTGGCAATATCCCGAACATCGGCTTGTTTTATGGGCTTCGCGAAAACTTGGTCGCCCGGTTAAGTGGGGGTGCGAGAGGACAGAAGCGATACAGGCTGATGAACACGGTCGGGATAACGTCACAGAAGCAGAATTAGCATTTAATGGTACGGGGAAAGTTCTTGGTCTACGGGTTAACACCATTGCTAACATAGGAGCATACCTCTCCGCTATACGGAATTTATTGGCAGTGTTCACGAATGTGGGAACGTTGGTTGGGGTTTACGATATTCCTGTCGCTCATGCATTGGTGCACACCGTGCACACAAATACTAACCCTACAGCTCCTTATCGCGGTGCCGGACGTCCCGAAGCCACTTACGTTATTGAACGAATGTTTGACGAGGCTGCCCGTCATCTTGATGTCGATCCAACAGAGCTTCGGGCACGTAATATGATTAGACCAGAATCTATGCCTATAAAAACTGCTCTCGGGCTTTGTTATGATTGTGGGGAGTTCGAAAAAAATCAAAAGTCGGTTTTAGAGTTAGCGGATTATGATGGTTTTCCTGCTAGGAGAGTAGAATCTGAAAGTCGAGGGTTTTTACGAGGTATTGGTACTTCTAACCCCATCGAGCGCTCCGCGTCGCCTTCGCCCGATTTTGCCGAAATAAGGTTCAGTACGGATGGTACTGTTACAATTTTGATGGGCACTAAGAGCCAAGGACAGGGTCATGAAACAATTTACAAGCAAATTGTCGCCGAGCATCTTGGCCTTGAGTTTGCGCAAATGCGCGTTGTCGATGGGGATACGGATCGGGTAGCGTTTGGCATAGGGACGATGGGGTCACGGTCGACCGTTATAGGCGGCTCAGCACTTGTCTTGGCATCTAATAAAATTATAGAGAAAGCGAAATACATTGCTGCGAACCTTCTGGAAACGAACTCTGAGGATATCGAATTCTCCGAAGGACAATTTGTTATTACTGGCACCGATCGCAGAATCACGCTTACCCAGGTAGCGAAGGCCTCGTTCGTCCTTTCCAACCTTCCGCAGGGGACGGAACCGGGCTTATTCGAAACTGCGACCTTTGCACCGGAAGATGATACCTACCCGAATGGCAGCCATGTATGCGAAGTGGAAGTTGACCCCGAAACCGGCGTTATAGGGCTTGTCGGGTACTGGGTGGTAGACGATGTGGGGAATGTGATTAACCCGACCCTCGTGAAAGGCCAGATTCATGGAGGCGTGGCCCAAGGGGTGGGCCAAGTGCTCGGGGAGCAGGTGGTTTATGAGCCAGAAACAGGCCAACTTCTCAGTGCGTCTTTTATGGATTATCAAATGCCACGCGCCGATGATTTTCCTGATATAAAAATAAAAGCGGACGGCGTACCCACACGTCGCAACCCACTGGGTGTAAAAGGCGCGGGTGAAGCCGGTACGGTCGGAGCATTGCCTGCGACCATGAATGCAGTGATGGACGCGCTGTATTGTGCTGGTGTTACCGATTTCGATATGCCCGCGACACCGAACCGGGTTTGGAGGGCAATTCGTGACGCTGCTATTTAGTAATCCAATGCATCGATTAACCCCTGCCGCGCTAATTCATCCGCTCTCTCGTTTCCTTGATGGCCTGCATGGCCCTTGACCCAATGCCAGTTAACTTCATGAGGTGATAGAGCGTCGTCAAGTCGACGCCAAAGGTCCTCATTTTTCACAGGTTTTCGAGACGCTGTCTTCCAACCTCGCTTTTTCCAGGAATGAATCCACTCTGTTATGCCCTTTTGCACGTATGTGCTGTCCGTATAGATATTAATACCTGCCGGTCGTTTTAATTACTCTAAATCGCTAAATTCGGCCAACAACTCAAATCGAATGTTTGTAGTATCGGTCTCTCCTCCCTTGATTTCCCGTTTTCTATCGCCGCACCGCAGAATAGCGCCCCAACCACCGGGACCAGGGTTTCCGCTGCATGCACCGTCCGTGTAGATTTCGACGATATCTCTGTTTATGTCCATTTTCCTAACCTACTCCATAGGCTGCGGAATCAACTACCGTTTGGTGAAATTCAATAACGGGAAGAAACTCCAATGGGTTTTTTCTTTGCGTTGGCGTGTTTTTTCTCACATTAAACCAGTCGTAGAGTCGAGTGATTAGAAACCTCATAGCCGCCCCTCTGGCAAGTAGTGGCATAGAAACTAATTCCAACCGCGAGAGGGGTCTTACAGATTGATAACCATCAAAAAGAGATTGTGAAAAATATCTATCAAATTGTTGATTGCTGTCAAAACACCAGGAATTTAGGCATATCGCTATATCAAACGCGTAAGCGTCGTTGCAAGCAAAATAAAAATCAATAAATGCTGGAAGGTTATTAGGGGAGAAAAAGACGTTGTCGGGAAATAGATCCCCATGAATAATTCCAGTGGGTAGATTGGTAGGCCAACATCCGTCTAATGACGAAAGTTCACCTTGAATCCAATCTGACAATCCTGGTTTTAGCTTGTCGCTTTGAGTTTTTAGTTCTGAGAAAATTTTGCTCCACGCGGGCAGCGCTAAGTTATTTGCGCGTGACAACGGATATTTAGACGCAATTAAATGCATTTTTGCCAGAGCGGAGCCTAATTTATTACAATGGGTGCGGGTTATTTCGTGGGGTGAGGCACCGTTTAAAAAGCTAACCAAGGCTGCCGGTTTTCCGGCAAGTGTTTGCAGATATTCACCTTTTATATTGGATAACGGTCTCGGGCAGTGGAACCCATTGTCAGAGAGAAAGTGCATAAGTCCGAGAAAGAAGGGAAGGTCATTTGGGTCAACCCGTCGCTCGTATATCGTCAATACGAATTTCCCAGTAGTTGTAACAAGTAAAAAATTTGAATTTTCAATACCCTGTGGGATAGCGGTGCATGCTACGACATCACCGATGGCGAACCTTCCTATGAAGCGTTTCAATTCATCTTGTGTGACGTCAGTATAGACCCCCATGTGGACACACGTCCTCCTCAGTTCGTCAACGCTTGGGGAAGGCTAAAGGTAACGTCTTCATCCACGGCTTCACATTCATTTATTACCAATTCATATCGCTCTCTTAAAGTTTCTAACAATTGGTCCACCAGAATTTCCGGTGCTGATGCTCCGGCAGTTATTCCTAACTTCTCGACCCCTTTGAACCAACCGATTTCTACTTCTTCTATCGATTGGGCAAGAATTGCCTTTGGGCAGCCAGACGCTTGGGCAACCTCTACTAGCCGTGTTGAATTTGATGAGTTAGAAGCACCGATAACAATTACTGCGTCGCATTTTTGGGCTATACTTTTTATGGCCGCCTGGCGGTTTGTGGTCGCATAACAAATATCTTCCTTGTGCGGGGCCTTAATATTAGGGAACCGTCGTTTAAGAATTGCAATGATCGCTGACGTGTCGTCGACGGAAAGCGTTGTCTGCGTTACAAACGCTAGTTGTTCTGGATTCTCCACCTGAAGGGTTTCGGCCGCTTCTGTAGTACCGACGAGATGCATATTACCATCTGGAAGTTGGCCAATTGTGCCGATAACCTCCGGGTGTCCGGCGTGTCCGATGAGAATTAGCTCTTTCCCATCTTTTCTGTGCCGCGCTGTGTCAACATGAACTTTAGTTACCAAAGGACAGGTTGCATCCAAATAATACATTTTACGGGTTTCTGCTTCAGCAAAAACTGATTTTGGAACGCCGTGTGCTGAAAATACCACGGGTACATTATCTGGCACCTCTTCGAGTTTCTCAACAAAAACAGCCCCTTTAGCCCGAAGGTCGTCGACTACGCGCTGATTATGTACGATTTCATGTCGAACATAGACAGGCGGTCCGTGTTTATAGAGTGCCAACTCGACAATTCTAATAGCGCGGTCAACACCAGCACAAAACCCTCTCGGTTTGGCAAGAAGAATTTCAAGGGGGGGGTTAGACATCCAATTCCTCAATTTGTTTTTCTATATTAATAGGAACCACTTGATTGTGGAAACCGCTAGCGTTAACTAATATTATTCAAAACAAGCACCCAAATGTTTGTCCGTAACTCGATTAGTTAAAGAAGGGAATTAAGATGGCGAAGCCTGTTGTAGCCCAGAAGGCTCCGTATGGAGTTGAAGTGGAGGGGGGAGAGGATTATTGGTGGTGTGCGTGCGGGAAAAGCGAAAGTCAACCATTTTGTGATGGTTCTCATAAGGGTACAGATTTTCGTCCTCAACAGTATACTGCCAAAGAAGCTACCACTAT
This sequence comes from Pseudomonadota bacterium, assembly GCA_036336685.1. Taxonomy (GTDB): domain Bacteria; phylum Pseudomonadota; class Alphaproteobacteria; order MPNO01; family UBA830; genus JAYZQT01. The sequence goes on along the minus strand of JAYZFO010000035.1, from coordinate 21,306 downwards.
TTGGTTTTGTGGTTGCAAAAGTACCGCGGATGTGCCGGTCTGCGACGGGTCACACAATAAACTTTAGTTTATTGTTTCAGCCAACACGAACCGATTTTTTTATGGTTCCGATTTTGAAATTTGTTGTTTTTTGGTGTGCCATTGGTTTTTCGATGGCGGCGTGCGGCGTTTTAGAAAAAAGTGTTACCTATCCATGCGCAAACGTTTTGATGCTTCAAGATGGGAAGAAACTAGTTAAATTTAAAACAGGGTCTCGGCGGGATATTACGGATATTTTATTCGAAGCCGAAATATTGAATTTCGAGGGAAGTTGTAAATATGAAAAACGTGCCCGAAAATGGGAAACTCAAATAGATTTGATAGTACGGTTTCTGGTTAGAAGGGATAATGCGACCAAGTCGGAAGCCACTGAATTCAAATATTTCGTTGCGATAACAAGCCCCAAAGGCCGGATGGAAGGTAAGTCGATTTTTCCTGTGATTGGGACGTTTAAAGAAAAAAGAAGCATCCTAGTGTACGAAGACAGTATAGATTTACGGATTCCTCTGGACAATCCAACCGAAGGAGCAACGTTAAAGGTGTTGCTCGGATTTCAACTTTCTCCTGAGGAGTTGCAGTACAATCGCGATAAAGGGAAAAATTAAACTCTAAGTTTTCTTTATAGGAGTTGTTGGTACTACTTAACTCTTATGAGTTTTCTATTGTAGGTTTTTGGAGAGATTTTCAATCGCCTGATCCAGTAACTCATTTGACCGAACGTCGTCTAAACTATCCGCAATTAACGAGCGCGTTGCTTCGACGGCAATATTAACGGTTAGAGACCGCATTTCACGTATCGCTTCTACTTCCGCTTGAGCAACCTTCTCTATCGCGATTTGTTCTCGACGCTTCAGTGTTTTCTCTAAATCGATCTCTCCCTCCTGAACTAAACGCTTCGCTTCTGCCTCTGCGTAGCGGATTATATCCTCGGTTTCTTTCAATGCGTCACGCTGTTTTCGTTGGTATTCCGCTAGCAATTGTTGGGCTTCCTCCCGCAAGCTAGCCGCCTCGTCTAAGCTTTGCCGTATATTTTCTGTCCGTTCATCTAATGCGCGTAATAAAGCATTTTTAGCGGGTTTAAAGAGCCCTACAACTAGGATAATAAACCCGAAGGCAACCCATAGGGTAGGGTCATTAAAATCCATTATTCTCGTCCCTTCATGACCGAAATAACAGCATTTTCAGCGTCAGTCGTAGCCACCTCATAACGAGTTAGTCGTGTCGTCGCAGCCTGGGCGACCTCAATGGCAACTGATTGGATGCTTTCTAGGGCATTATCACGAGCCTTTTCGATTCGTGTTTCAGCTTCGCTCAGTTCTAATTTGATTTTTTCAGTCAACTCATCTTGCCGGGAAAGAACGTTAACTGCTAATCGCTCGTTTGCTGTCCGGATGATGGACTGCGCTTCCAACCGCGCCTCTGCCATCAATTTTTCGTACGCCGTTACAGCGTTGTTAGCTTCTTTTTTTAATTGTTCGGCTTTACGCAGGTCCTCGTCAATGCGCTCTTCGCGTTCTTGTAGTATGGCTGAAATACGGGGTAGGGCAGTCTTCCATAGAATGAGATATAGAAACCCAAAAGTGACCACCAGCCAAAATACCTGGCTGAGGTATGTGTGTATCTGTTCTAGTTGTGGCATTTATCGTTAAATATCCGGCTCTAGCGGAGTAAAACTCAGCCAAAAAGGATAATCAACGCAATAACAAGTGCGAATAGTGCGATCGCTTCTACTAAGGCAAAGCCTAACATTGTCATTGTAAAGACTTCTCCACGTGCTGCAGGGTTGCGTCCCACTGCCGTTATAAAGGCGGCAAAAATGTTACCAATCCCTATTCCAGCACCAATAACACCTACGACGGCTAGGCCTGCCCCAATAAGCTTGGCTGCTGCTTCTTCCATTATTTCAATCCTTTCCTCTAGTTGTTTAGCTAAAATCTGCTCTCACGTTTTGGTCTCCACTTAATGTAGATGCAACGCATCATTTATGTATAAGCAAGTGAGAATAGCGAACACATATGCTTGAAGAAACGCGATCAACAATTCCAGCCCGGTCAGAGCACCAACAAACGCAAGCGGTACGATACCTGCTGCACCAAGAGCAGGAACAAAGCCGGCGAAAACCTTCAGAAGAGTGTGTCCCGCAAGCATGTTCGCAAAAAGTCGCATGGCAAGGCTCACCGGACGTGACAGATAAGAAATAATTTCTATTGGTATCATTAGTGGCCACATCCAGAATGGGACCCCAGGCGGTACGAAAAAGGTAAAAAACTTAATACCATGTTTTGCGAATCCCAGAATAGTTACACCTAAAAATACGACTAATGCCATCGCAAATGTTACCGCGATGTGGCTGGTAAACGTGAAGCTATAGGGGACCATACCCAACATATTACCCACTAAAATAAACATGAATAATGTAAACACAAATGGGAAGTATCGTCTTCCCTCGCTACCCACGGTGTCACGAATAAGATTAGCAACGAACTCATATAAAATTTCAGCGACCGCCTGGAATCGGCCAGGTACCATCGCTCGTTTGCGCGTCCCTATAATCATGATCAGACAGATTACAGCTACAGTCAGCACCATCATTAAGGCAGAATTTGTGAAGGAGATATCATTTCCCGCTATTTCGAGCGCGACAAGCTCGTTAATTTCGAATTGTTCGAGCGGGCTATGCTTTTCACCACCGTGAGAGTCTGTGTTAGCCAAGCTTATTCTCCGGTCCGATCCTTATTCAATGGCTCAGCGTTTTTCTCGGTTGCCGGCCGGTATCCGATTGCTCCCTCATGGTTTCTGACAACGCGGAAAACATTAAACATTCCTGCAACAGCACCAAATACGAAAAACGCAACCATACACCACGGTTTTGTATCCAACCAATCATCTAGGACAATTCCAATAACCACACCAATAATCAGCGCTGCTACCAGTTCGACCCCTATCCGCATACCAAAGCCCAAACCACTGTGAGCGGACTTAGATCGATCGGGTTTGTTATCCCGCCCTTTTCTTAATCGGTCTATCCTATCGTCTATATCTTTCTGGGGTTCTTGCGACTTGCGCTCCGCCATCGGTGAATGACATTATTAGGTGTTTGTAGACAAATTTATGTCTGAGAAAGCGAGCGCACAATACGGCCTGGCTTTGGGACTGTCAACCCTGAGAAAACCATCGTAAGGCATTGATTTTAAACATAAAAAATAAACTGCGTCAGGCTGTCTCACGAAGCTCTTCCGCCCCACGCAAATCCACAGAAACCAATTGTGAGATACCTCTGTCTGCCATAGTTACGCCGTAAAGTCGGTCCATACGCGCCATAGTCAATCGATGATGTGTCACGAGCATAAAGCGCGTGTTGGATGCAATACTTATTTCTTCTAATAAACTGCAGAACCTGTCTACGTTGCTATCATCGAGTGGCGCGTCAACCTCATCTAACACACAGATTGGCGCTGGGTTGGTCATAAACACTGCGAAAAGCAGTGCTAGTGCGGTTAGGGCTTGTTCGCCGCCTGAGAGAAGTGTCATGCTCTGTAGGCGCTTTCCAGGTGGACTTGCGAAAACCTCCAAGCCTGCTTCTAGAGGGTCTTCCCCTTCCGTTAGTCGAAGATGTGCTCGCCCCCCTCCGAATAATTTTGCGAATAAGTCACGGAAGTGTTGATCCACTTCGTTAAATGCTACGAGAAGACGCTCCCTCCCTTCCCGGTTTAGTCCAGAAATGCCTTGTCGTAACTGCGCAATAGCAGAAATCAAATCCACGCGCTCGGCCTCCAATTCATTTATTTTTTTACTGAGTTCGGCCATTTCCTGATCAGCGCGAAGGTTTACAGGTCCCATCGTGTCGCGTTCGCGCTGGAGGCGTTCTAGTTTGTTTTGGGCAGTATCCTGGGTCGGCAGTTCGGTGTCTGAGTCAATTCCGACCCGGGCAAGCACTTCACTTGGAGAACATTCAAGTCTCTCGCTTATTCTTTTGGAAAGAGCTGACAACTTTTCCTCAGTTTGCTCAACATCTGCCTCAAATCTTACCCGCTCTTCTCGCGTTTGGGCGAGAATAGTTTCCGCATTTCGCAGACTATGTGTCAATTGTTTGAGAAGATCCTCGGCCACTATTAATTTGTTGGCAGCATCCTTTCGGTCAATTTCAGCAGCCCCAATTCGCTCAATGAGGGCCTGCTCTTCTTCCGCAATTTCTGACGGACGAGACCCCAGTTTCTTGAGCGCATCCGATTCTTGTTCTCGCCTACCGGATAATTGTCCAATCTGCAAGATTGCGGTTGAAGAGCGTTTCTTCCAGGCTTCCAACTCCTTTTCGATAACCCGTAAGCGCAGGTGTCGGTTATGAGCCTCCTGGTCCAATCGGTCATGGGCACTACGGCGCTGGGCCAACACGACCCGATCTTTCGTGAGTTCAGATTGTTTTTGTTGTAATTGCAAGCGGCGGGAGACAACATCGGTGAGGTTGTCATACTCTATTTTTATCTTGCCTTGCTGGTCGGTCCCCTCAGTTAGATCGGCTTCGATTGACGTAATTGTCTCGTTAAGGGCGCTTAGGCGTGATTGTGTTTTAGCGGAATTTTCGGCAACGGTAGTAGCGGCGTCTCGTTTTTCGAGTGCGATCCTATCTGCTGTCCACAACGCCTCGCGCGCTTTCCGTTCCTTTTCCGCTGATTTAACTACCGCCATCGTAGCTACTTCTTGAGTGGACTTCGCTGCCTGGGCGTTTTCGATTGAAGTTTGTAGGTCGTCACGCATTTCCTCCACACGATTGCGGTGGGCAAGGCGTGTTGCTGCTGTGGTGGGCGCTCCCGCGGCAGCTGTGTATCCGTCCCACCGCCATAACGCGCCGCTAATGGAGACGAGCCTTTGACCCTGCTCCAACGATGGATGGAGTTGATTTCCGATATCGTCCGTTTCTACTACGCCTATTTGAGATATTCGGCGCATAAGTGCCGCTGGGCCTCTTACAAATCTACTTAATGGGAGGATGTTTTCGGGCAGATCACAGGGGTTCGAATATAATGGCAAAACCCGCCAATGTATTGGTGATGCCTCGTCTGTTGGCGCTGTTAGATCTTCGCCCAAGGCTGCGCCCAATGCCACTTCGTATCCTGGGTTAACTTCTACAGCATCGATCATGGGTGGCCAGAGTTGGGGGTCTCCGGTTTCCAAAAGTTGCAGCAAAGCCTCATTTTCTGCACGCAATTTGGCGGCTTTGGACTCTTCTAGCTGATATCTTTCACGCGCTTTATTTTCGGCTTCACGAGCAGTTAGTGTTTGTGCCTCCGATAGACGCAGATTTTCCCGTTCTTTCTGTGCATTGGCGCGAGCCTCGTCCGCCAAGCGCCTTGTTTTAGTTAAGGTAGCTTCGCTCTCTGTTTTGTCCTCTAATTCCGTTCTCTCAGCCGAAATATTTTCTTTGCGGGCATTGAGACGCTGGTGGTGGGCTTCAAACTGGGCTAGCTGGCGTTGGAGGGCAGTGCGCCTCGTCTCGTCTGAAACTACTGAGTGAGTTAATTGCGCGAGTTCGTTTTCACGCTCCTCAATTTTTTCCTCGGCGATTTTGAGTTGGGTTCGAGCGGAATCAAGGGCTTGGGTTTCTCTCGTACGCTTTTCTTGTGTCTCTATTTGTTCTTCCTTAAGACGATCGATTGCCGTATTCGCATCAATCTGTAGGTTGTTTTCCCTTTCAATGTCACCATCAAGTTGTTGAACGCGGTTTTTTCTTTCAATTTGTAGTTTTTCGATGCGCTGACTCTCTGCCGCTAATGCGTCGCGCAGAACTAACATACGATGAAGTGCAGCAGCTGCTTTAACTTCGTTATTACGCAAACCTGGTAGGACATTTGAAGCGTTGGCTTGTGCTGTATTGATTGAGGTCACGGCTTGAGTTCGCTCGACTACCAGTTTTTCGATTTCTTGTAGCCGCTCAGTGGCGGAGTTTTGTTCTAATTGGGTCGCGACCCATTGGAGATGCAATATTATTGCCTCATGCCGTTTTAGATGGTCTGATAAATTTCGGTATCGGCTCGCTTGTCTAGCCTGGCGTTTCAGGAGTTTATGTTGTTCCTCTAAAGCGGCAACAATATCTTCGAGGCGGCCTAAGTTGTTTTCGGCACCACGCAAACGAAGTTCTGCCTCATGTCGCCGGGACTGTAGCCCAGTGATTCCGGCCGCTTCTTCTATTAGTAAACGTCGTTGAGTGGGCTTCGCATGTATTATTTCTCCGATGTTGCCCTGGCTTACTAGCGCTGTCGAGCGTGCGCCGGTAGACGCATCAGCAAAAAGCGTTTGTACGTCTCGTGCTCGGGCGTCTAAACCGTTGACCTTATAATTTGACCCATTGCCCCGCTCGATACGGCGAACAATATCTAGCTCATCTGTTCCATTAAACTGTGCGGGAGCTCGTCGATCAGAATTATCCATACTCAAGATTACTTCCGCAATATTGCGGGCTGGCCTATCTGACGTTCCCGAGAAAATCACATCATCCATTTCCCCGCCACGCATTTGTTTTGCGGAACTTTCCCCCATTGCCCAGCGTAAAGCTTCAACAAGGTTTGACTTGCCACAACCGTTTGGTCCGACAATACCGGTTAAACCCTCCTCGATAACGAGCTCGGTCGGCTCAACAAAAGATTTAAAGCCCGCCATGCGCATACGTGTGAATTGCAACCTACGAAACCCCCCATTTTTTGAGCCCATTAAATATCATTTGGACAGCCTCTCCCTGATTATCCTTTGAAATTGCACTAGCGGCATTCCCCCGCTGTATTTATCTCCATTGATAAAGATGGTCGGGGTAGACCTAACGTCAAATTCTTTGACGGCCTCTAGCCGCCGGCTGAGGATAGCATCCTGAATATTTTTATTTTTCAGGCACTGATCGAATGTGTTCTGGTCCATCCCTCCAAGACGCGCCAGTTTATTCAGCGCAGCAATTGCATCGGAAGCTTCCGCCCATTGCGATTGGACACGGAAAAACGTGTCGATGAAGCCGAAAAAATTTTCTTTACCAGCGCACCTGGCGACCATAGCGGCGCCTAGGGCTAGTCTATCCAGTGGAAAATCGCGATAGATGTACCGGGCCTTACCCGTGTCTACGAATTCTCTCTTTAGTTGGGGTAAAACCAGTGTGTGAAACTCCGAGCAGTGTCCACATGTTAGCGAGGCATATTCAACAATAACTACCTTTGCATTCTTGGGGCCTAACCCGAAATCGGTATCTGTGATTTTTAGGTTGCTAACATTACCTTGCGGCGCGGGCATCGCACTATTGTTTTGTTGGGCCCACACATGATTGCCTAGTAGCAACGAAGTCGTGAAAACAAAAATGCTTAAATATTTCAACATATGCCGCGTGCCAATCTCTGTCCTACAATATCTAGCGTATGCTTATGAGTCCAGCAAAGGCTGGCCATAAAATACCGCAGATTTTAAGCGTTTTGGGTCGGACTTTTACTGGATTCAAGCCGATTCTTTATCGTAACGAGATTTAGAGCGGATTGCTCGCCCGAGTGTTGTAAAGCTGCCTTTAAGTCCCGGGTCTTTGATTTTTTGTAGATCGTGCTGTAAGCGAGCTTCCTCTAAATCAGAAAGGTACCGAGCCATAACGCGTCTGCGTCGTTTGTGCGGCATTATGGGTGCTTGTAAATAACGTAGGTCACTGACTGCCCGATAGCCAAAAAATACGTTTATTCGATCGATTACTTGGGGCGCGATATGTTGTAGCTCAAGTGCGAAACCCTGCGCGACCCGGATGTAAAGCAACGCGCCGTTTTGGGACCCCCGCGGAAAAACAATTTTTTGCGGTGCCGTCTGGTTTCCAAGTTTCTCGCCAACGATGGCAGGCCAATCTGTTACAAGACGTGCATGTGTAAACCCTCGCTTTCGCATGGCTGGAGCTGCAATCTTTGGCAAATTAATGCCGATAGCGAGCAAACCTCGCTCTTTGCGACGACTCGGGTCGTGTTTTGTGTTTTTTACAGTTTGGGTTTTCGCCATAGCACTATGTTATAATGGACTATTAAAACTCACAACATGCTCGGCCAAAGACCTTCTAGATGTTGCATTCAAGGATAGAAAAGCTAAACCCGAGATCTGCAGTGGTCTTGGCGGATTTGATTCTAGAGTGGTATGACCAAAACCGCCGTGCGATGCCGTGGCGATCCATTCCCGGGTCTGATCCGGATCCTTATCACGTTTGGCTCAGCGAAGTTATGTTGCAGCAAACGACGGTAGCTACAGTGGTTCCTTATTTTCGGACATTTCTGCAACGTTGGGCCACCGTTCGTGAACTTGCTGCCGCTAATCTTGATGCCGTGCTGCACGCCTGGCAAGGATTGGGCTATTATGCTCGCGCCCGCAACCTCCATAAATGCGCCAAAATAATCTGTGCACAGCATGCGGGACGCTTTCCAGATACCGAAAGTGAACTACTGAAATTACCTGGTATTGGCCAATATACTGCTGCCGCAATCGCGGCCATCGCTTTCGGTCGAAAGTCCACTGTGGTTGATGGAAATGTGGAACGTGTGATGGCACGTCTATATGCTGTCAAGAATCCGTTACCCAAAGCTAGAACGGAGTTGCGAAAACTAGCGGCTAGACATACACCGGGCACGCGCTGTGGCGATTATGCGCAAGCGGTAATGGATTTAGGTGCCACTATATGTTCGCCTTCCAAGCCGGCTTGTGCGGTCTGTCCTTGGACTAAAGCCTGCGTGGCCAAACAACGGGGAATAGCTGCCGATCTCCCAGTGAAGGCACCTAAACCCAAAAGGCCAGTGCGATATGGGTTTACGTATTGGATGGTGTCGCCGGAAGGATCAGTGTTGCTCCGTCGGAGGCCAACTTCCGGTCTTTTGGGAGGAATGATGGAGGTGCCGTCTACCACCTGGACAAGCGAGCGTCGCACAATAACGAGCGCGCGCGGTTCGGCTCCTATGGAGGCGGATTGGGTGCCATTAGCTGGAGTTGTCCATCATAGATTTTCACATTTTGATCTACAGCTACGAGTTCTTGTCGCGGGCGTCGCAAAAGTACACACGTTAGAAGGGGTTTGGTGTTTTCCAGAATCCTTTAACCAGCTTGCTCTGCCGACGGTAATGAAAAAAGTAATAAAATTAGTAACGAGCAATAAATAGTTTGATTTAAGCGCTTTTTTTCAAACCGTCTCTAACAACCTGTCTCAGATGATCTAGTGGCTGGGCGCGGCCCTCTTCTTCATAATGCCAAAAAGTCCACCCGTTGCAAGCAGGTGCGCCCTGAACCTCGGCACCCACCTTATGAATGGATCCACGGCGTTTACCGGCAATTAAAGTCCCATCTGCTCTTACCTTTGCAAAGAAACGCTTTCGGGTATCAAAGAGCTTTTGCCCTGGCTCTATCAAGCCACGTTCAACCAAACTACCGAATGGTACACGGGGTTCTGTCCTTTTCGATGGAATCTCGAAAGTAGAAAATTCTTTGGGGGGCAGTGCCTCCGAAATCCGCTTTTCAGCTATTATGGCGTAGCCCTTTTCCCTTTCTACTCCGATGTAATTCCGCCCCATTTTTTTTGCGACAGCTGCTGTTGTGCCCGTACCCAAAAAGGGATCGAGAACCACATCACCTGGTTTTGTCGAGGTTAGTAGAACGCGATATAAAAGCGATTCAGGCTTTTGAGTGGGGTGGGCTTTCTTACCGTCTTTTTTTATGCGCTCGGGACCAGTGCATAATGGCAATGTCCAGTCTGACCTCATTTGCACCCCGTCGTTTAGAGATTTCATAGCTTCATAGTTAAATGTCACCCCTTTAGAGTTTCTGTCTTTTGAACACCAGATCATTGTTTCGTGGGCATTCGTGAAACGTCTTCCCCGAAAGTTAGGCATTGGATTGGTTTTGCGCCAAATAATATCATTTAGGACCCAGAAGCCTAAATCCTGCAGAACAGTGCCAACACGAAATATGTTGTGATAACTGCCGATAACCCATATCGAACCGCTGTCTTTTAACACCCGCTTGGCAGCTGCAAGCCACTCACGAGTAAAGGCATCATATGCGGAGAAGCTTGCAAGATGATCCCTTGAGTCGATGGCAAAACGGTCCCATGCTGCGTTTACCCCGTCGACACGGGTATTGTTAGGTCTGCGAAGCTCATCCGTAATTTGCAAATTATAGGGAGGGTCGGCAAATATAACGTCGATTGATCGTGGGGGCAGTTTATGCAGTTCCGCGACGCAGTCCCCCACAAGGACGCGGTTCAAAGGTAAGTTCATGATCTATCCCACCAAGAGCTTCGAGTTTTATTGAAGCGAGAGTTATGTAGAGAACATGATTCGAGGGCCACGTGAGGTCAAGAACTATTTTAGAGTCAATGAGTTAGGGTTAATGTGGGGCTCATCCATTTAAGGATTGATAATTCTGAAAATCGGAGCAAAACTGCGGCGATGATGTGGGGATATCCCGTGAATTGATAAACCCCGTTGGTGTTGTCTAGTTCCATAGCCAGCATTGTTTTCCCATCCATAAACGGGGTAACGCAATGCGAGTGTAGACATAATTTTATCTCGTGTGACTTTGGCGACAACAGACGCGGCTGCAATGGATAAGCTAATGCCATCTCCCTTAACGATCGCTTTCCCTGGGCAAGCTAGTTTGTTGGGCAAGTGATTGCCATCAACTAAAACTTTTTGCGGTGGTGTATCGAGCCCAGCGATTGCGCGCGCCATCGACACGAGCGTTGCCCCAAGGATGTTCTGACATTCGATTTCTGCTACGCTGGCACCACCAATACCAATGTCCGCGCAGCCTCGGAGTATAGTATAAAGTGAGGCCCGTTTCGCGGACGTTAGTTTTTTTGAGTCGTCTAGCCCAGCTTTTAATTCGGCCCCCAGTTCTCGCGGCAATATTACTGCAGCTGAAATTACTGGGCCAGCCCAAGGGCCACGCCCCGCCTCGTCGACCCCGGCAACCAATCCACCGCACTCGTCTTCCAATGAAAAGTCAGGCACCTCGGTCCCCGCCTTTTTGAGAAGCATCAGTTTTCTCGCTTGATGGAGAAAACTGGTTTTTGTTTTCTTCGTCTGAAAAGTTAGTCTTTTTGGGTTCTAGACGTGTTGGGGTCCAAGTCTGTATCTTTATTATTTTTATTTTGAGCTGATGGAAAGCATTTTTTATATAGAGAAAAGTGGGAGTAGTTAACACAGTTTCCCATTTAAACGGCACCCATTTTAAAATTCTGTCCGACGTCATCCGCATTAATATCTTGCAAAGAAAAAGAAAACGTTGGGAACTGTGTTGCACAATCCTAACTTCATCCCCGTAGGTAACGTTTAGTAGTTCATCCAATGTGTCTATTTTATTTGAAGCAAGCCGGAGTATCCGTCTCGCGCTAGCGAGCCATAAAGGGCTTATAGAGAGGCTTAAAACAGTTACTGCGATTACTAACCGCGATTCATCAGAGCCCATTGTACCGGCGGAAAGCCCTGCGGCCGCAAGCAGAAAAGAAAATTCGCCGAGTTGTGATAGTGTCAGGCCCTGAATGGTCGCTCGTTGCCAGGTTTCTCCCAACGCTCTCAATATCCCTATGTTTAAAGCCGTTTTAAATAAAGTAACAATTAACAAAAGGACGAGGACAGTTCCGACATTTTCCACAATGAATTTAAAATCGATTAATAATCCAACAGACAAGAAGAAAACCATTACAAGCACGCTTTCAACTGGGCGGACGGCGAGCTTCATAGGTTCGCGTTGATTTGATCTGCCTATAACAAGGCCAGCAAGAAAAGCGCCGTAAGCGGGAGTTAATCCGATTAAACCAAATAATGCACCCGACCCGAAGCAATACACTAAGCCAGTTAACGGTGACAGATCTACGTTACCCATTACGATGCGCGCAAACGGCAGGTTAACCCTTCGAGTATTTAGGGTTTGGATTAGGACCGCCAAAACACCGATGGATAAAATAATCTGACAAATCGCCCAAATCCCTAGTCCCCCCCCCGCAATATTTTCGACTACCAAAAGCATTGGAAGGAATGCGAGATCTTGAGCGATCAAAATAGCTACCACAATCCGGCCCGTGCGCGTACGCAACTGACCCGTCTCCTCGAGCATTTTGATTGCGACGGCAGTACTTGAAAGCGCTACCACGAAGCCAAGCAATATTGATTCGGCGACTGTGAAACCCAGAATGGTCGCGCAGAGAAAAATAGCGCCGAGACTACCAGCAATTTGTAACGCGACCGCTGTAAGCGCGATTTTCCATGTGACAATGAAGGCACGGACACTTAGCTCAATCCCAATTAGGAAAAGGAGTAACAGAATGCCCAACTCCGCGAGGCCCACTATCTGTTGACGGTTTTGGACCACACCGAAGGCGCTTGGGCCGAGCAGTACACCAGCGATGATATAACCGACTAACGCTGGCTGTTTTAATCGCGTCATAAGCATGCCGCAGAGCAATGCGGATAAACCAACTATAGCCATGCTAGTAAGGTTTATATGTGCGTCCATAACACTAAAATCTTATCATGGTCGTAATTAATGGGACCGAATCTCTGGTGCTAGGACAGTATTTTTGTGTATTTCTTGCAATCAGCTCAGCTAAAAAGTCTTAATTGGCGTCTCTGCCCACAAGAATGCAGAAACAAATCGGTATTTAGTTTTTTTCGGATTTTATTTAAACCTAACTTTCTGCATGTTTTCGTATACCGATGGTGGAGAATTTTGGCATAAGGTCCCGATCCGTCCATCCTTTCTCCATATTCCGATACATATAACTGACCTTGGCGTGTAGACCTGATTACATTGAGAATATGGTTAGCTTTAAGTGGGTAATGGACTTCGAGCCACTCGCGAAATAAATCTTTGATCTCTAGCGGCAAGCGCAAGAGCACATATCCGGCCGCGACAGCACCTGACTTGGCCGCGACTTCGAGAATAGCCTCAATTTCAGGGTCGTTTAATACCGGAATTACGGGTGCTAGCATTACACCTGTTTCTATACCTGCATCTGAGAGCTGCTTTAAAGTGTCAACGCGTCGAGCAGGAGTAGGGCACCCGGGTTCTAGCGTGCGGGAAAGACTTTGGTCCAAGGTAGTAAGTGAGATATTGACCTGCAAAAGGCCTTTTTGCGCCATTGGTTTCAGAATATCCAAGTCCCGTGCAATTTGGCTCGACTTTGTAGTAATTACCACTGGATGGTTATGTGCCAACAAAACCTTCAACAACCGACGAGTTATCTTTAATTCGCGTTCTATTGGCTGATAAGGATCCGTATTGGTTCCCAGCGCCAGAACCCTGCATTTATAGTTCGGTGACTGTATTTCTTTTGCTAAAACCTCTGCCGCCTCAGGCTTATAGAAAATTCGACTTTCAAAGTCGAACCCAGCTGAAAGACCTAAATAGGCATGAGTTGGTCTCGCGAAGCAATAGATGCAACCGTGTTCGCAGCCTTTGTATGGATTTATGGAGGTATCAAAATCGATGTCTGGTGATCTATTGGTTGTAATTATCCGTCGCGCGGTTTCTGCGGTTATTTCAGTTTTTATTTTCTCTTTTTTTTGTTCAGCCGCTGTTTTCCAGTCATCAACATAAGGAATTCGTCGAAGTTGTTCGAAACGGCCCGGGTGATTGCTGATGGCGCCGCGACCCTTTACAAACTTTAGTACCATTTTTTCCATGCAACCCAGCATTGTACAAAATGAAAAAGAACAAAACAAGAACATTTGTTAGTGGATAGAATATAGATATATTTATGTTATTAAGCGCTCATGCAATGTGAGCTTCCTATAACCGTAATTATTCCGACGTTTAATGCAGAACTTTTCCTTGGCAAGGTGCTAAAACAGGTTTGTTGTTGTGTTAGAACCGTGATTATTGTTGACGGGGGTTCGTCCGATTCAACACGCCATATAGCTTCGCGGCACTCGGTTACACTGCTGCGTAGTGGGAGAGGGCGCGGTTATCAAATGCGAATTGGGGGAGAACATGCTAAAACAGATTGGCTATTTTTTTTGCATGCCGATACGATTTTGGAAAGAGGGTGGCAGGTTGAGGTCTCTGAGTTTTTGACCAGCGATAACTTAGATACTTGTGGTGTATTCTCGTTTGGTCTGGATGATTTTTCTTCGGAAGCCCGTCGCGTCGAGCGCTTCACAAATTGGCGGAGCAGCGTCCTTGGGCTACCGTATGGGGATCAGGGTCTCTTAATATCCCGCGCGTTCTATAATGAGTTAGGAGGCTTTCGGCCATTACCAGTAATGGAGGATGTAGAAATCATAAGGCGGATCGGAAAATCTCGGTTAAAGATTTTGAATACGCGTGCCGTTACTTCCGCCATCCGTTACCGCACAGACGGTTGGTGGCGGCGACCGTTTCTAAACCTTATTTGTTTGGTATTATATTTTTTGGGGGTGCCACCGCACCATATCGCGAAAATTTATTAATGAAACAATTAGTTATATTTGCGCGACGACCTCAGCTAGGTTATGTGAAAAGTCGCCTTGCTCAAGATATTGGTAATACAGAAGCTCAACGGTTCTATCGTGCCAACCTATTTGCGTTAGCTCGTCGGTTATCTTCAGGAGGGGGGTGGAAAACTAGAATCGCGGTAACACCTGATGCGTCGGCCAATATGGCTCGTTTATGGCCGCCTCATATAGTACGTTTACGCCAGGGTACAGGCACCTTGGGCAACAGAATGACGCGGTGTATGGCGAGGTTTGGATGTGACCCAGTGGTAATCGTGGGTAGCGACATTCCCCAAATCACTCGTCTTCACATTGTGAGAGCTTTTGTGGCACTTCGGGGGAACGATATTGTATTTGGACCATCTCCGGACGGCGGATATTGGCTTGTTGGTGTTGCGCAAGGAGCCCGAATTGGCAATCTTTTTGAAAACGTACGATGGTCTACGAAATCTGCGCTTTTCGATACGATTAATAACGTTAAGTCGGGTACACGAGTTTCGAGTATTCAAAAATTAGCAGATATTGACGATGGTAATTCTTATCAAAATTGGCGCGATCAGGGCGGCAAGCTACTGAGTATCTAAATGTTCTTGAAGGCGGGGAAGAAGTTCTGCAAAATTGCATGGCTTGTGCCGTATATCCAATTGATGGACAAGAATATCGTCCCACGCATCTTTGCAAGCACCTGTAGAGCCGGGCAAAGCGAAAAGATATGTGCCCCCTGAGACGCCGGCGGTTGCTCGGGACTGAATTGTTGAGGTACCTATCTTTTTGTACGATAGCGTCCGAAATAGTTCTCCGAAGCCCACAATTTCTTTCTCAAAAATTTTGTGAAAAGCTTCCGGAGTAACGTCGCGACCCGTCACACCGGTCCCACCCGTAGAAACTACGACATCAATATCCGGTCTGTCTATCCAGTCTCGTAACTTCAACATTATTGCTTCCTGGTTATCTTTTATAATTGCTCTATCGGCGAGTTCGTGGCCCGCAGCTACCAAACGATCCACCAAGATTTCTCCTGAACGATCGTCCTCTATAGTCCGTGTGTCGGACACTGTCATAACAGCGATGTTTATTTTTACGAAACGTATACTTTGATCAACTCCGAACATCTTCGTTAGCTATTCCTTACGGTTTTCTATAGCGACATAGAACGGTTGTTTGCCAGATGCGAGAGCATCGAGTGAGGGCGCGGGTTCGCCTAATCGTTCTCGATACATCCACAAGTTTGCCAGGACACGTTCTACAAAGATCCGGGTTTCAAGTGCTGGGATGCTTTCGATAAACATCAAAGGATCGGTGTAACCGCCCTTTTTAGCCACTCGTTGCCATTTCTGTAAATTGCCTGGGCCGCCATTATATGCTGCCGCAAGTAACAGTAAATCACTATTTATGTGATCCGCACTTAGCAGATGTTGTATGTATTTCTGCCCAAGAGAGATATTCAGTGTTGGATCGTATAATCTTTCGCGTGTTCTTCCTCGGAATCGTTTTTGAGCGATGAAACTCGCGGTTGCAGGCATGAGCTGCATTAAACCGCGAGCACCGGCGATACTTTTTGCCCGCACATTAAAGCCAGATTCCTGGCGCATAAATGCAAAGATTAATGCGCGATCAATTTGGTATCCCTTCTGTGGCGTCCATGTAGGAATGGGATACAACGCTCTTGCGGGGAGAGAAATTGGAGCTTTTATGAGGGCACCACCTGCGCGGTATGACACCATTGGGAGCCCCTTTATGTCTGCCAACGCAATTAGAGCTGTTGTGAGTTCGGTATTTTTCGTATGTGCCATAAACCTTAGTTCTCGTCCGGCGCGGGCGGTTAGGTTTAATTGCAATAGAGCTATTGCCCGCCGACCACTATTTTCGGAGAGCAAAAGTTTTAGCCGTGCAGCGGTCAAACGTGGTTGTCTCCAATCGAAAGGTGATTTGTCTCCCATCCATCGGCGTGCCAGGATTCCGTAAAAAGTCCGTGCTTCCGCAGCGGCAATTTTCAGCCATTCGTTTACGCGTTCTGGGCGCCGACCCATCATATTGGCTCGGGCGGCCCAGAACGCGGCTGCAGCGTGGTCAAAACCACTTACTCTATGTGACAGTGTGACAGCTTCGAAGTGACCCGCTGCTTTAATGTATTTCTTTTGCCTGTATGCAGAAAGGCCAGCAATCCAATGAGAGTATGGAATTTTATTACCTGACGTGAACGCGGCAGAGCCTGCTAGGTCAAGCGCGTGTTTACTGTTGCCATAAAAAAACCAGCCGGCTGCGATGTGCGTGCGCCCTAGATCATAGCCAGTCTGTCCCAGGGTTCGCTTGATATTTTTGCGTTTAAGGTACTTTAAAGCGAGCGTGAGTCTGCGTTTTTTAGCCATCTGGCGCACCTTCCAGATAATGCGCCGCGCCGCGCGAGTGGATAGTTGATGGTTGGAATGCTCTATTATTCTCTCTATTTCATAATTCGGAAAAAACTTGCGGGACGGGGGATTAGGATAACGGAAAGTTTTTGGTTTACGCCTTAAGGCAAGTTTGTAAATCCTGCGGGCGTCCGGGTGATCCGCGTACGCTTTTAGCCACTTCGCGAGTTCTAGATAACGTGACCGATATTTAGTGGGGTGCAGATAGCGTTGTGCTTGGACGTGTCCTAATAATAATTTATTCTTGAGTTTTAAAATTAGTTTATTGGCGGTTCTCCAAGAGCCACGTTTCTGTGCTCTGAAAAGTTGGCGATAGATATTTGCGTCCGCTATAGATAAGACGTGAGGCATGGAGGTTTCTGGCGCCATCGCTTGTCCGTCAGTCTTTTTTGTTTGGGCACCCTTCGCGAGGGGGTCTGCGACAACCAAGACGATTGAAATTAGTATAAAAGCGAGAAAGAAGCCTGCCTTGTACAGGCTATTCTTTCGGACTATCACGGTTTGCATGAACACTGTTATGGATGGCTTTTTTTGAGGTTATCCGTGAGTTTCTAACCTAGACCCTTCAACCTCGCAATAAAACGCCTCCGGTCTATCAAAATATATTGTTACTTTAGGTTATGGTTGAGCGTTACTAAGACGTTTCCGAATCTCTAATAGGTCCCCCCATGTTTCCCGTTTTTGTGCGGGTTGTCGTAAAAGAAAGGCGGGGTGCAACAAAGCTCGAGCAGGGATTTCCGAGATGGAGAAACTACTTTGGTATTCTACCCATTTACCTCTTAAACGCATGATACCCTCTTGTCGCCGCAGAAGTGCTTTCGCTGCTGTACCCCCAAGCAAAATTATAATTTCTGGTTCAACCATCGCAATGTGTTTTTCTACAAAAGGAAGACATACAGTAATTTCAACATCCGTTGGGTTGCGGTTGCCTGGCGGTCTCCAGGGTAAGATATTGGTGATGTACGTGTCCGACCTATCAAGTTCTATTGCGTTCAGCATGCGGTCCAACATTCTGCCTGCTGGGCCCACAAACGGGATCCCCCGCCTATCCTCTTCGGCCCCCGGCGCTTCACCGATTAGCATGATCCGTGCGGCGGCGTTCCCATCCGCGAACACAAAGTTCATTGCCGTCTCTTTCAAAGGGCATCCATCGAAGGATTGAAAGGCTATTTTTAATTCTTCTATCGTGGATGTGGAGGCGGCAATTTGATGAGCTGTCTTTTGCGTCTCCTGACGGGTTTTCAAAAATGTCGCCGCGGGTCTATCAGGAATTGCAGGTCGCCTGGCGGTTTGTTTGTCTGGTTTTGTGCGCAACGAGGGTGCGTCTATTGTGGATGCCGAAAGGTGGCTTATTGGTTTTTCACCTGTTGTCTCGTCGACCCCCATATTGATATACCAATCAAGGAGGGCACGCGTGTGTAATTTGTCTTTCATAGCACTGTGGGCTCTTATCCGCGTGTGACCTATTTATTGCCAAATGTTATACAACTAGTTTAACGCGATCGTAACACCCGTAGAGTGGAGCTAAAAGATGGAACGGGAGTCCATGGAGTTTGACGTTATAATTGTTGGGGCGGGCCCTGCCGGCTTGGCGGCAGGAATACGGCTTCGGCAACTCGCAGAAAAACATGGCGAGGAACTTTCTGTATGCATTATTGAGAAGGGCTCCGAGGTTGGGGCTCATATTCTCTCCGGAGCGGTATTTGAACCAAGAGCACTAAACGAGTTAATTCCTGATTGGAAGGAGCGTGGCGCTCCACTCCACATACCGGTTGTTTCGGATAAGTTTATATTTCTTCGTGAGCGAAGAGCTTTGCGGCTACCTACTCCGCCACAAATGAACAATTATGGCAACTACATTATAAGTCTTGGTAATCTGTGTCGCTGGCTCGCTGAACAAGCCGAAACACTAGGTCTAGAAATTTTTCCAGGTTTTGCCGGTGCGGAAATACTTTATCACGGCGATGGAAGTGTAAAGGGGATAGCGACGGGGGATATGGGGGTTGCTAAGGATGGCTCGAAGACCTCTAATTTTCAACCTGGATTTGAGCTCCACGCAAAACAAACAATATTTGCTGAGGGGTGTCGAGGATCATTAACGAAGGAATTGTTTGACCAGTTTTCCTTGCGAGACGATATCAATCCTCAAACATTTGGCATTGGAATTAAAGAGTTATGGGAGATTAAACCAGAGCGACACTTTCCAGGGCGCGTTGAACATACAATTGGCTGGCCGCTCGCTTCGGACACCTACGGTGGTTCTTTTATATACCACTTAGAAGATAATCTGGTTTCTGTAGGCTTCGTCGTCGGGTTGGATTATCCTAATCCATATCTTAGTCCTTTCGAAGAATTCCAGCGATTTAAAAACCACCCAAATGTTCGTCCGACATTCGAAGGCGGCCGACGAATCTCCTATGGCGCCCGTGCAATAAATGAGGGTGGTTATCAATCTATTCCCAAACTAACATTCCCCGGTGGTTTGTTGGTTGGTTGTACGGCGGGTTTTTTGAACGTTCCGAAAATTAAGGGTAGCCATACGGCGATGAAATCTGGAATGTTAGCTGGTGAGGCGGTATTCGAAGTGCTCACTAGTGAAGTTGAAGACCAAGTGGTGTCAAACTATGTTCATGCTATTAAACAAAGTTGGATTTGGGATGAACTCTACAGAGTACGTAATATTCGACCAGCTTTTAGGTGGGGTCTTTGGCCTGGTTTAATATACTCCGCTCTAGACACGTATGTTTTTAGAGGAAAGGCGCCTTGGACTTTCAAAAATCATTTTGATCATGATCGCCTCAAGAAATCTTCGGCGGCAACACCGATAGAATACCCACCCCCGGATGATGAGGTTTCATTCGATAAACTGTCGTCTGTTTTTTTGTCCAACACAAACCACGAAGAAAATCAGCCTTCCCATCTAGTATTAGCAGACGAGAATATACCAATTGCAATTAATCTCGTTGACTATGACGCACCGGAGCAACGCTACTGTCCTGCAGGGGTCTATGAAATTATTACGGACGAAGCGACTTCGGAGTCGAAGCTACAGATAAATGCGCAGAATTGTGTCCATTGCAAGACATGCGACATCAAAGATCCGACGCAAAATATAAATTGGGTTGTGCCAGAAGGCGGTGGCGGGCCGAACTATCCCAACATGTAGAAAATTTTGTTCGGCTCTAATTTGTAATGTCCCCGCCCTAGTTTATCTATGCGGATCTAGGGCGTATATTACCCCTTGTTGTGCTATGGGCCAAAAGTGGCCCAATTAATAGCGTTCATAGGCTGTTAAAGGTAAAGGCTCAGACGCTAAAATCGAAACAAGTCGGAGCGTGCAGACGATGCACGGCAGGTTTTTTAAAGTAATTCTCGCTGGGGTTCTTTTGCTTTCTGTGGCGGCTGCGTGCGGTCCTGAAGTTGAGAGACCAGTACTAAATAACGCTAGCGCTTACGTCGATCCCATCTTAAGGATAGGTGGGTCCCTCCCGGGGAATTACCTCGCTGGGCGGCAAGCCTTGAAAAGAAACGATTTTTATCAAGCGTCGAAATTTCTTGATACTGCGTTGCAGACCAGTCCCAACAACACTTTTTTAATTAATCGGACATTTAGTTCAAAATTAGCGATGGGTGACGTTGAGGGTGCTTATAGGTTAGTGACGAGCTTAGAGAGGTCGGACATTCGGAATCCGATTATAAAAATATTAATTATTGTAGAAGCAATAAAAAGAAACCGTCTTAAAGACGCTCAAGAAACGGTAGAGTCAATTCCAGAGGAGGGGTTAAACAGGTTCTTAAAACCTCTTTTGAAATCCTGGGTGCTCATGGGTCTAGGGGACGGTGATAGTGCCATCGACGCACTAAAAACTTTGAAAAGACACCCAGAATTAAGATCACTTTACGAGGTTCAGGTCGCATTTCTATTGGACGCTCTCGGTAAGATTGATGTTGCAGAAAAGCATTATCGTTTAGCCGCCAAACTTTCTCGTCAACCCTCGCTGCGAATAATTCAAGCCCTTGGTCGTTACTTTGACCGCACGGGCAAGATCGAAAAAGCAAAAATACTTTATATTAAGTATTTAAAGGATAATCCGAATTCAGTAGTTTTTCAGCGCGCCTTATCGAGGCTAAAAACCGAAGAAAAACCACCATTGTTAGTTGCCAACGCAAAAGAAGGTGCGGCTGAAGCCCTATTCAGCATCGCGAGTATGATTGCTCGGGGAAGGTCTAATCGATTAGCTCTTATCTATGGTCACCTTGCGACATACCTTCGTTCTGATTTAGATGTGGGATATATGTTAACAGCGCGTTTACTAGAAGCGATGGCTCGGTATGACGATGCAATAACCACGTACCGTAAAGTTGCCGAAGAGTCACCCTTTAATCGGGACGCAAGACTG
>JAYZFO010000034.1:0-27766 GCA_036336685.1 Pseudomonadota bacterium | reverse complement strand
AAGATAGTAACTTTGGAACCAACGCATTCTTTCCTTGGTTAAACCTCCGTATCCTGTACTAAAAAATTCATAGGAATTAGACGAACACGAATAGTCGGTCACCGGATAGAAAAGTATTTGAAAATCTATTTTTGGCCCGTCTTTGTCATCTCGGGCTAGTAAGGCTACCACAGCAGCGATGTTTCCGCCGGCGCTATCACCCGCAATAATAAGGGGCCCGATTGCGTAACCCATACTCTGATAATTATTTGCGAGCCATTTGGTGGCTGCATACCCATCTTCTATTGCCGCCGGAAACTTATTCTCTGGCGCTAGCCGATAATCTACAGACGCAACAACGCAACCCGCTTCTGCGCAGAGAAATCGCGCCACGCAATCGTGGCTGTCAAGACTACCCACCACGTGTCCACCGCCATGGAAATAAACTAAGAGTGGAAAATTTTGTTTTTCCGACCCCTCGAAGGAAAGTGGGTCATATATCCTTGTCTCGATTAGGCCAGCGGGGCCCGGTATACTGAGTGTCGTCACACTATTTACCGGAACTTTTTCTGCTACTTGCGAGGTAGCCATCTGTTCAAAGAGATTTCTAAATTCCGAAACAGGCGTGTCCCAAATTTGACCTGCTGAAATACTGGGCATCTCGGACACAAACTTCTGTACTTGTGGATGTAGTTTAGGATTTCGTTGTTCCATATTGTCAATTTTCTGCGGAAGTTAATTCAGCTATCATATTGCACAATTAGTCAAATGCTTTAGTCGACGGTTTTGTGTGGCACGAGTTTATGTAAATAAATTCAAATGACCATAAAAGGTTGTCTTGGACGATTAGGGTTCGGTGTCTTGTAACAGAAAAGCACCCTCAGAAAGAGCTGATAGTATCCAGGTAACATTACCAAAAAATAAGGAGGAAACATGTCAAGTCTAGTCAACGTGCTGCAAGAAATTGTGGTTGCCAATCGTATACTAGCGCGGGAAGACGTAGTTGACGCGTTTGGGCATGTGAGCGTGCGTCACCCTGAAAACAAAGATCGGTACCTAATGTCTCGATCAAGGAGCCCAGAACTTGTAACGGTAGAAGACATAATGGAATTTTCGCTCACTGGAGAAATAATTGGGGGTGACACACGAAAGCCCTACGCGGAAAGACATATTCATGGGGCTATTTTCGAAAAACGCCGAGATGTAAATGCTGTAGTCCACAATCATTCCCACGCGGTTATCCCGTTTAGTGTTACAGATTCGCCACTACGACCTTTAATGCATGTGACCGGAGTTATCGGCCAACATGTCCCCGTTTGGGATATTGAAGAAAATTTTGGCAGTACCTCCTTGTTGGTCACCAATATGGAACAAGGCAGAGATCTTGCTAATAAAATGGGAAGTGCTGCTGTAATCCTGATGCGTGGACATGGTTGTGCGATTGGTGCAGCAGACATTAGGGCTGCAGTATTAACAGCCATATATACCCAAGTGAATGCCAAACTCCAGTTGCAAGCGATGCCATTGGGAGATGTTAAATACCTAAGCGCGGAAGAAATCTCTCTTACGCCTGAAACACTGGTTGGTACATTAGCAATGGAACGGGCGTGGGAATACTTTGAGCGCCGCGCGACCTCAGAACTTTTGTAAAAATGAAAGGGTCTGATTCGGAGTTTGAAGCCAGTGGGTCTGAATTATTCAAGCGTCTCGACGAGTCGCCTGACGAGAAATTTTACAGCACACCTCGGCTTGTTCACCATATCGACGATGAAGCACGCCTCGCACTATCGGAATTCTATAAAAGTCTTCTAATAACAGATTCTATTGTACTTGATCTTATGTCCAGTTGGACATCGCACCTACCAGTCACCCCAAAACCGGCAAAGGTGGTGGGTCATGGAATGAATAAAGAGGAATTGGCGGCTAACCCAATACTAGACAATTATTTTATACAAAACCTAAACAAAACAGCGAAACTACCCCTGAAAAGCAACACATATGATGTTTGTTTGCTTTCCGTATCTGTACAATATTTAACCGATCCCTTGAGCGTTTTTTCTGAAGTTTCTCGGATTCTCAAGCCGGAAGGCTCTATCGTCATATCCTTTTCCAATCGCATGTTTCCGACAAAGGCGGTCGCGATATGGAGAGCTTTGAATTCCGCCGGGCACGGAAAGCTGCTTGTGAAGTATCTAGAAAACACGACCACTTTTCGAGCGGTCACTTTTACTGATATTTCGCCGAATAAATACCACACGGACCCTCTCTTCGTAGTCACAGGCAAGGCGATCTAGCTTTACCGGTATGCTATTTGAATATCACCCCATTTGTTGAATGGGGCCGAGCCGGTGATCGCTTTCCGCCGAGAGTGTGCCGTGGGGCTTGAATAAAAACTATCGGGTAAAGCTTAGTCAATAGTTAGCCCAGACCCGAGGGTTCCCAATCAGCAGCGAAGCAGAAACCTCGCGCGAAGAAGGGCCCCAAACACTTTTGGTGTCAAGACATGATCGCACCCGCCTCCCTAGTTAAAAGATAATACAATCTTTCAGGACTAGCTTCCGCTCTAAGTTTGTCACACTTTGTGTGATCTCGAAGCAACCGTGAAATCTTTGCAAGCGCCTTAAGATGGTCCGTTCCGCCTGTCATTGGAGCTAGAAGCAAAAATATCAGGTCGACAGGCTTATCGTCAATCGACTCAAACTCTATGGGGTCTTCTAATCGGGCAAAAAAACCTAGCAAGCGATCTAAACCTTCTACCTTCCCGTGCGGAATAGCTATTCCGCCTCCAACACCGGTAGTACCGAGGCGTTCACGCTCAAGAAGAGTCTCAAAAACTTTATTTCCCGAAACCCCGGTTGCGCCGGATGCTTTACCTGCAAGCTCTTCCAAAACCTGTTTTTTACTCTTCGCGTTAAGTGATGCAAAAACGCAATGGGTCGAGAGAATTTCTTGTATTTGCAACCCAGTCCTCTTTTCCGCCGTTACAACATATTTTTAAAGGGATTTTTAATACACACTCTGGTGCACAACACTATTCGCCATGCCTGGTTATTTCGCAGTCACAGGGCTGCGGAAAATAACATCGCAACGGCAGTAGTCAATAAGCTATTGATTCAATCAAACGATAGATTTTAGCCTTGAGTTGCATTTTTCCTTCGTCGCTGTACTGAAGAAGGAATATTCATGCTATAGCGGTATTTTGCCACCGTGCGTCGAGCAATGCCGATCCCTTGATTTTGCAAGATGCTAACAATGCTATCATCGCTCAGCACACTATCGGCGCTTTCCCGATCAATAATTGTTTTTATTCGAGCACGCAGGGACTCGGCAGATACACCGTCGCAGGCCTCCCCTTGGCCGATTCCAGTATCAAAAAAGTATTTCATATGAAAAATACGGGAATTTACACTCAAGTATTTATTTGTGGTTACCCTACTCACCGTGCTCTCGTGGACACCTATAACCTCGGCTATATCCCGTAAATTAAGAGGCCTAAGAAATTCCACCCCGCGTTCCAGAAAGAATTCCTGCTGGGCAACTAGTTCGGTCGCTACTTTAAGAATTGTCTCCGCCCTCTGTGCCAGGGCGCGCACAAGCCAGTTAGCGGATTGAAATTTAACCCTGATAAATTCCCTATCACTCTCGGTATGTGCAGCTCCCTGAATTTCACTATAATATGGATAATTCACAAGGACATTGGGCAGAGTACTATTATTCAGTTCAACAACCCACCCAAATTTTCCGGGTTTTACAAAAACGTCTGGAACAATAGTCTGGGCGACTTCTCGGTCAAAAATTTCACCGGGTTTCGGATTTAACTTCTTTATTTCAGAAATCATATCACTCAGATCTTTGTCATCAACCTCACAAACGCGTTTGATGGCCGCATAGTCCCGTTTTGCCAATAAAGGGAGATTATTGAGTAATTTTCTCATCGCGCGATCGAGGCGACCGACTTCCCTAAGTTGCAGTTCAAGGCATTCAGAAAGACTTCGACAAAAAACACCTGGTGGATCAAAGTGCTGACAACGGTAGAATATGTCTTCGATCATTTTGGTCGAACAACCTAACGCTTCGGAAACAGTTTGTAGGTCACCCGAAAACCAACCGCTCTCATCCAGCATGTCAATTAACCGCGCTCCTATGGACCGCTCGATCTTAGTATTGAAGTCAACATTTACTTGGCCTAGCAAGTAATCTCGCAGTGAAATATTAGTGTCCGTAACCTTATCAGCAACCGAATAAGCGAACGAATTACCGCCAGATGGGTCTGATTTAAACGATGTTGAAGAGTCAGTGGCACCTTGCATCCAGTCTACCGCGGCGTGCCCGGTTGAAAAACTAAAGTTATCACGATTTGCTCCTCTTTCTTCCAAAACCACCCTTGAACTAGGTAAGTGATTGGATTCACCAATTCCCAAATCAGAATTTTGGTTTTGATCCCCATATTCTTCTTGGCTATAATTTTTGATAAATTCTGTCTCATTCTGTACCGTTAAAGATCGATTATAAGTCTGCTGGGTATCTTCCAAGACTAATAATGGGTTTTGCTCGACCTGTTGTTTAAGGAACGAGCTAACCTCAAGATTAGTCATCTTCAAAAGTTTAATTGCCTGAACGAGTTGCGGGGTCATTGCCAAAGATTGGTTTTGGCGAAGGCTTAACTGAGGGCCTATCAAAACTATTCCTATCTTCTCTAATAACCTAAGTTACAAGCTAAATCTCTCACCCAGGTATACTCGTCTAACTTCTTCGTGCACCACAATTTCGGAAGGCGCTCCTTCCATAAGCACAGCCCCATCATGAAGAATATATGCTCGATCGACGATCTCGAGCATCTCCCTGACGTTATGGTCTGTGATAAAAACACCAATCCCGCGGTCTTTTAGATGAGTAACTAAATTTCGAATATCCTCAACGGCAATGGGATCAATTCCGGCTAAAGGTTCATCCAGTAGGATAAAATTTGGTTTGGAAGCTAAGGCCCGCGCAATTTCAACGCGCCGACGCTCCCCACCCGACAAGGCCAGGGGTGGGGTGCGCCGGAGGTGACTAACCGAAAATTCAGCAAGTAATTCTTCCAACCTCGCCTCTCTTCGCGCAGGATTATCATCAGTAACTTCTAGAACTGCTCTGATATTATCTTCAACTGTCATCCCACGAAAAATTGACGCCTCTTGAGGCAAATATCCGATGCCAAGACGCGCACGACGGTACATGGGTAATCCCGTAATATCTTTTCCATCGAGAGCGATAGAACCATGATCAGCAGCTATTAACCCCATAGCGATATAGAAGCAGGTAGTTTTGCCAGCACCATTTGGCCCGAGCAAGCCAACAATTTCGCCACGATTCAAGGTCATACTTACGTCCCGAAGCACGGGGCGTTTCTTAAAATGTTTGCCAATATTAAGGATAAGTAGCCCGGAGTTCTCTGATACCAAACGGGGACGATTAGGGTCCTCGGCATGCAGTTTACTCTTCTCGGCCGACAACTCTCTTAAATTTTCTTCTATATTGTTTTTGTCTATTTTACTCACTGACACCCTTTAATTTCTTTTTGATATTACCTAGTTTTGGTCCCTTTACATGATTAGTAAATATTCCCCTAACGCTACGTGTTCCGTCACCGAAAATATTGCTCACCCCAGTGTTCAAATTGACCTTCGCACTCGCGCCATTCAGTTGATTGCCACCGCGAGTTATTTTAACAAATCCGGTCAACGTCACTATACCGGTTTTAAGATTGTAAACTCCTCGGTGTGATTTAATGACCTCATCGGGTGTGGTAATAATTATATTATCAAAAGCATCAACTTTTCGGACCTGAGATTTTCCATCTTTATCTGTTTCGAAGTGCGCGGTCAGCATGTCTGCGCGAAGACGATTAGCACCCCTAGTAGCAATAGCATTACCACGCGCTATGGCGATATTTTTTTTCTCCCAATATTCAAGGCTGTCACGAGCAGTTATACGATCACTCTTTGTATCAAGACTGACGGACCCAGTTAACGTTAATACTCCTTTCGTCACATTATAAGTTCCCTTTTTACCATAGGCGCGCTGAGAGGGTGTTATTATACGTACGTCACCGTCCGCATCTATTCGCCATATCTGGCTGCCTTTATTAGGCGTTTTGCGGTAAAAAGCCGTTAACGTCTCGGCATGTACCGCGACATTTCCTTGCACAGCTTTCGCGTTACCGTGAGCGCTATAAGAGTTATTTTTCTGTCTCCACTCAATACCTTGGTCTGCCGATATCTCGATTGGTTTTTCTGTTGTACGTCCGGGAATTCCAATTCCCTCCGCCGTCGCCCAACCACATGCGAACTGTGCGCTGAGTATCAGGAGAGGTAGCAGAATACTATGTCCACAACCTTGGTTTTTATATGTCATTGACCCGACTTTCCTCGCAGTGCCGATGGAAAGAGCTCCAATTTTGCCTTTCCGGTAAAGATAACCCGCCCACCATTGTCAATCACTCTAAAACCCTGGCTTTTAATTTTACCGTGTGGTCCTTGCGCGTATACGATGGCGTCGCCGGCGGCAGTTCGATTTTTTAGGTTAATTCTAATCTTAGACGTTCTAACCTCATAGCCATAATCATGAAAAAAATTAACCCCGCCATATAATTCTAGCATTTCACGCTTTCGCCAAAAAGTACCGTGTGGCGCCTCAATGACAACCCAGGTATCGTTGGCAAGCATAACGTCCGCTTTGGGTTGGGTAAGTACAACACCGTTTGCACTTTCTGAGTTCTGTACTGCCCCCTGTGCGGTCACTGAGAACCTGCGATTAGCCCGGTCAACGCCCGTAAACGTAGCATTCTTAACACGCTGACCGCCCTTTGTTTCAATCCGAATGTCTGATTTAGGAATTCTAAATTTATCTGGCTCCTGACCTAGCTCCGGCCACACCACCACAAGTATTATTACCAGACCGGCAACAATTGGTAAGGCATACTTTAATAACCATACAAAACGACTATAAGAGGAACGATAAGGGGGTAAAGGATTCCATTTACTTTGACTCACGGTAGGTTGTGAGTTTGCAGACGTCTTAGGCCCTAATAGAATTTTAGTACCCCCTATGTTAATCTCGTCCGCAGCACATCGTGGATATGCACTATTCCCTTTGGTTTTCCATCAGCCAAAACAAACAAACTGGTAATTTGGCTGTCATTCATCAAGCCTAATACCTGTGCTACTAGAATATCTTCGGTGATAGACTTCGGATTGGAGGTCATAACCTCTGCAGAAGTCATAGCCAAAATGTCGTCATCAATGTGTCTCCGGAGATCCCCATCCGTAATTATCCCCTTCAGTTGGCCGTTGGCGGACAACACGCCAGCACAACCCATCTGTTTAGTAGTCATTTCAATTATCGTATTGCTCATCCGCGTATCCACATTTACAAGCGGCATTTCATCGCCGCAACGCATAATGTCCGCAGCTTGGATTAGGCGAGTGCCAAGATGACCTCCGGGGTGTAGCATGTGAAAATCATCAGGTGAAAAACCTCGTCTTTCCAGTAAAGCTACTGCTATTGCATCCCCGAGCGCCAGCATCATCGTGGTAGAGGTAGTAGGCGCAAGGCTTAATGGGCAAGCTTCTGGACTATCTGGTATTATAATTAAAACGTCGGACGCCTTCGCCAGCGCACTGTTACGGCTGCCGGTAACACTAATGAGAGGAATATTTTTAAGTTTAACATAAGCAACAATGTCGGAAAGTTCTGTTGTTTCACCAGAATTAGACATGGCAATCACGAGATCATCACCGGTAATCATTCCAAGGTCACCGTGGCTCGCTTCGCCAGGATGGACGTATTGAGCGGGTGTACCGGTCGATGCGAGGGTCGATGCAAGCTTATGAGCTATATGACCACTTTTTCCCATACCAGTTACTATTACTCGGCCACGGATGTTCTGGACTAAATCGATTGCCTTAACAAAAACATCATCGAGACCATTGGATAAGTGCCTCAGTCCCTTAATTTCTGTGTCCAGTACACGTCTCGCAGAATCGAGAGCGTCTGGACTATCAAAAGGACCAGTATCAACACGTATATTTCGGGTATTTTTCATGTTACAACCCAATAGCTTGAGTAGGGATAGTATCCGAATTCACAACGATCGACGACCCCCGATACCAGGCGCCATTTGAAACCAACGTTTTACCTATTTAGTGAGCAAACATATCGACCTGCGGCCAACCAGCAAGATCAAGTTCAGCCCGAAAGGGCAGATAATCAAAACAGGCCTGCGCTAATTCGTTTCTACCTTCCCTGACCAAGATTTCGTCAAGTTTTTGTTTTAGCGCGTGAAGGTGAAGAACATCAGCTGCAGCATACTCAATTTGTTTGTCGGATAATTGAGCCGCACCCCAATCAGAGGATTGCTGTTCCTTTGAAATATCAATTCCCAGGAGCTCTCGACATAAATCCTTTAGGCCATGACGGTCAGTGTATGTTCGAGCTAATTTCGACGCAATCTTTGTGCAGTAAACAGATTGGGCCGTGACACCGATATATTGACGCATAACCGCAATATCGAAACGTCCAAAATGAAATAACTTCAGAACCTTTGGATCGGAAAGTATGGATGCTATATTCGGCGCGTTAATCTCCGTTGGAGAGAACCTCACGAGATGAATTATGCCATCATCGCACGACAATTGGGCGAGACAAAGTCTGTCACGATGCGGGTCTAGCCCCATTGTTTCGGTATCGATAGCTACAATGGGACCTAGCGCCAGTTTATCCGGCAGATCGTTTTGATGAACTTGGATAGTCACCCTTTTTCCCTTTTTTTTACGCACATATATTAACCCATTCAGATAATAGAACGCGAAAACCCTATTTAGTATCCATAAAAAGAACCAACCTTCCCTGTCCGGCTGCCCTCGGCCACCTGGGTCTTCTCTTGCCTCAAAACAAGTTACTGCATTCACCTAAAAACGCTTGGATTCAACGAAGGGGTTAATATACCTGTCAAAATAAAGAGTAAAGTCCGCCAAAATTAAAATACTCTTTCTTTGATGTCAGTATGAAGACTAACCCTACACCTATCAGTCAAATAACTTGTTTTTATAGTTAAGTAGCGACGTTCAATTTCGTGTCAGTAAGAGTGGTGAAAAGGTTGAATGCTTCGGGCGCTAATGCTGCGTACAACCGCTGCATAAGCATAGCGAACATCGGTTGGCTTGCCGCTGAGAATGGTGCCCAGGAGAAGACTCGAACTTCCACGACCTTGCAGCCACTGGCACCTGAAGCCAGCGCGTCTACCAATTCCGCCACCTGGGCATCAACCTCTCACGCAATCATAACATTCAGGGTCGATATGCAACCCAGAACCACCCATGTCAACAGCTTTTGTTCAATCGGTTGACGCCTAAAGCAGCACTCTTTATTAGCCGTCCTGAATAGTAATTCGGAGGCGCTGGGCAAATGGACATAGTAACTGTCTTCGGCGGATCGGGCTTTATCGGTCGCTACGTAATAAGAGAATTGGCAAAAACAGGTGCTCGAATTCGGGCCGCTGTCCGACGTCCAGAGTTAGCAGGTTTTTTGAAACCCATGGGCGACGTGGGACAAATTGTGCCAATTGCCACCAACGTCAGATATGCATCGTCGGTGGCGAAGGCGGTAAGTGGTGCAGACACCGTTATTAATCTTGTCGGTGTGCTCTACCCTTCGGGGAAGCAGTCTTTTCAAAATCTCCAAGCAAAAGGAGCAAAAATCGTTGCCAGAGAAGCCGCAGAAGCCGGTACAAAATCTTTGGTGCATATTTCGGCGCTTGGCGCAGCTCAAAATTCGCCTTCATTATACGCGTCGACCAAAGCACAGGGTGAAGAATTTGTACTTGACGAGTTCCCGGACGCTACAATTATCCGTCCCAGTTTGGCATTTGGGCCTGAAGACGACTTTTTTAACAGGTTTGCCGCCCTAGCGCGCATAAGTCCTTTTATGCCCCTTATTGGTGGGGGATATAGCAAATTTCAACCGATCTATGTTGGAGACCTCGCCTCAGCAGTTACTACCGTAGCCGAAAATTCGAGAACTCGCAGCAACATTTATGAAATAGGTGGTCCCAAAACGTACAGCTTTCGCGAATTGATCGAAATAATATTACAACAAATAGGACGCCGTAGACTACTCGCACCGATACCGTTTCAAATAGCGATGTTACAGGCGTTTTTTATGGAATTTCTGCCGGTATCCATACTTACTCGCGATCAAGTTAGCCTACTACGACACGACAATATCCTGTCGGGCAAGCAACTCGGCCTTTTGGATCTTGGTATTGAACCTACCGCGCTGGAAACCATATTACCAACATATCTAAACCGCTATCGTCGCGGAGTATGGCATAACTAGTAATAACCAATGTGTGATCAATAATAGGCCCAAGTTAGAACTGCGGCACCAAGTATAACACGGTAAATGACAAAGGGCGTGAAGGTTGCCCAAGTTAACCAACGCATCAAAATGGTAATTGAAACAAGAGCGGTCAAAAACGCCATGAAAGCTACGATAATAGCCTCTGTAAGATGCGCAGAATAGTTGTCTCGTTCCAAGAGGTCCCAAAATGCTAAAGTACCTGCGGCTAGTATCGCTGGAATGGAAAGCAACATTGAGAAACGAACGGCTTCGGTCCGTTCAAAACCAAGCCAGCGAGCCATCGTTATCGTGGTTCCGGCACGACTAGCGCCTGGAATTAAGGCGAAAACTTGAGCCAGACCGATGGCAAACGCCTTTCCCCACGTCATATGTTCAAGTCGATTAATCGTTACCGTGTATTTGTCAGACAAATATAAGAGTATACCAAAAAGAATGGTGGCCCAGCCAACCACCACTTTATTTCTAAGTGTGTCAAACGCAAATTCGTAGACCAAAGCTCCTACAATAAATAGCGGTATAGTTGCTAACAATAATTGCCCTATAAATTCTATACGTACCGTTTGGTGGGTTTTTTCCAGCACGGTTACTCGGGCCAACATTTGCCAAATATCTCTCCACAGGTACACTATGACAGCCGCCAAGGTACCAAAATGAACAGCTATGTCGATAATCAAGCCCTGATCTCGCCATTCAAATAGATGCGGAATTATTACTAAATGGCCAGAGGAGCTTATTGGAATAAATTCTGTAATTCCCTGGATTCCCGCAATTATTAACAGTTGTAGGAGGCTCAATGAATTCTCCAAGATTTCAAACAGAAAAAAATAGTTGTATGATATTATATTTCGGATTTGAGAGTAGATCAAATAGTCCCAGCATGGTACTATATAAAAGGTTAGAGGACGCGGAAAAGGATCAAGAGAAGCTATAGTAGCCGTTAAAAATCAATTATGTAATTATTGTTGACCTAATTATTGATTACCTGACCTGTTTTCTATAGAATAAAGTACAAATACCACAATCTCTAAAATACTAATGCAGCACTTGTTTCGCCTAACTGTGAGACTTTAGGGGATAATATGCCCAATAAAATGTTGAAATTTGTTGATGTTTCGCAAAACACTCCAGAAAAGCGGGACGCCGATACTAGGCGGTCGGACTTTGAGGAAATATACGCAAAATTCGATACAGCTGCGGCAGGGGAACAATCCAGTAGATGCTCTCAATGCGGAGTGCCCTTTTGCCAAGTACATTGTCCTGTACACAATAACATTCCGGATTGGTTAATGTTAACCGCAGAAGGCAGACTAGAAGAAGCCTTCGAAGTTTCGTCAGCCACAAATAATCTCCCAGAGATCTGTGGACGCATATGTCCACAGGATCGATTGTGTGAAGGGAATTGTGTTATTGAACAATCGGGACATGGCACAGTAACAATTGGTTCCGTCGAAAAATATATAACCGATACAGCGTTTGAGCGAGGTTGGGTAAAACCGGTATCGCCAAATTCCGAATTAAAACAATGTATTGGGGTAGTGGGCGCCGGGCCAGCCGGTTTAGCCGCGGCAGAACAACTCCGTCGCCAGGGATATCAAGTTCATGTTTATGACCGCCATGACCGAATTGGCGGATTGTTAATGTACGGGATACCAAATTTCAAATTGGAAAAGGAAGTTGTCCAACGACGAGTTGACCTACTCGAATTAGGTGGTGTCAAATTTTTCCCAAATTTCGAAGTTGGCCGCGATGCGTCTCTACAGGATATACGGGATAAACACGATGCAGTTCTGATCGCTACGGGCGTTTATAAAGCGCGAGACATAAATGTCCCAGGGGTGGGAATGCGTAATATAGTACCAGCGCTAGATTTCCTAGTAGCCTCTAACCGCAAAGGTCTTGGCGATAAGGTTGCAGAGTTTGAGTCGGGGGGACTAAACGCGGAGGGGAAAAAAACCGTCGTCATAGGTGGTGGAGACACGGCAATGGATTGTGTCCGTACAGCCGTGCGACAAGGCGCAACTTCGGTAAAATGTTTGTATCGACGTGACCGTATAAATATGCCCGGCTCTCGGAGAGAAGTTCAATATGCCGAAGAGGAAGGTGTTATATTTGAATGGCTCGCTGCGCCGGAAGCGTTCTTGGGTAATTCCTCCGTATCTGCGGTACGTGCCCAAAAGATACATTTGGGAATACCAGATGCATCGGGCCGCCAAACCCCAGAACTATTAGAAGATTCCAGTTATTATGTAGAGGCCGATCTCGTCATTAAAGCCCTTGGGTTTGACCCAGAAGACTTACCAACACTTTTTGACGCGCCAGAACTATCTATAAGTAAATGGGGCACACTGCAAATTAATCACCGAAGCATGATGACGAACCTTGATGGTGTATTTGCTGCTGGCGACATTGTTCGAGGAGCGTCATTAGTGGTTTGGGGCATCCGTGACGGCCGACAAGCCGCAGATGGAATACACACTTATATTCAAACAGAGCTAGAATCTAACCCGACGGTAGCCGCGGAGTAAAAAATGGGAAACCAAAACACAGATATAAATCGTTTTATAAATAGGTACCCAGAAGAAGCAGAACGCCTCTCACGAGATGCGGTTATTAACGTTGTTGAACGCGACGCTTGTGGTGTTGGACTCGTTGCAGCCATAGACGGAAAGGCTAGTCGACAAGTTGTAGAAGCGGGTATCGAAGCGCTTAAGGCGCTCTGGCACAGAGGGGCTGTAGACGCCGATGGCATGACCGGGGATGGCGCTGGAATTTTAGTCGAAATTCCTCAAGACTTTTTCAGAGATCATGTTGGGCGCACGGGACATACGGCGAGTGATGGGCCAATCGCCGTCGGTATGACGTTTTTACCGCGCACAGATCTGGAGGCGCAAGAACGATGCCGCTTTATAGCAGAATCTGAAATTTTGAAGTTTGGTTATCCCATATACGGTTGGCGTCAGGTACCAATTAATTTGTCGGCACTAGGCGAAAAAGCAAGCGCCACTCGCCCAGAGATTGAGCAGATTATGATAGAGGGTACGGCCAACGCAGATATGGAGAAGCTGGAACGTGATTTATTCATAATACGAAAGAGAATAGAGAACCGCGCCCGCCAAGAAAATATTCAAGATTTTTACATTTGTTCTCTCAGTTGCCGATCCCTGATCTACAAAGGAATGTTTCTCGCTGAACAATTGTCAGCCTTTTATCCGGATTTGTTGGATCAACGTTTCGTCTCCCGTTTTGCATTATATCATCAACGGTATTCGACTAATACTTTTCCAACATGGCGCCTAGCCCAGCCTTTTCGAATGCTTGCCCATAACGGAGAGATCAATACTTTATCCGGAAACGTTAACTGGATGCGAAGCCATGAAACTCGGCTTCAAAGTGAGATATTCGGAAAGTACATTGACGACGTTAAACCTATCATAGAGCCAGGAAATTCCGATTCGGCTTCTTTAGACAACGCATTTGAGATTTTAGTTCGCAATGGGCGTTCCGCCCCGATGGTAAAATGTCTGATGATCCCGGACGCATGGTCCCAAAAACCCACGATGAGTCAAGAGCTTCGCGACTTTTATAGTTTTTGCAATTGTGTAATGGAACCATGGGATGGACCAGCGGCAATAACAGCGACTGACGGCCGCTGGGTATTAGGAGGGGTTGATCGCAACGGCTTGCGACCTATGCGGTACACGGTGACTGCGGATGGTCTATTAGTGGTAGGATCCGAAACTGGAATGGTGCCCATTCGTGAAACGGAGATAATTGAAAAGGGGCGTCTCGGACCGGGCCAGATGATCGCCGTCGATCTTAAAGAAGGGAAGCTTTACCACGACACAGAATTAAAAAACTCACTCGCTCGTTCAAAACCTTATGGTGAATGGGTTGCAAACGTCAAACCTATTGAACAAATCGGTCTTACAAAAGCACGCGTGACACCTGAGTACGAAATGGCAACGCTCCGTCGACGGCAGGTTGCGGCAGGCTATACTCTGGAGGAACTCGAACTTTTGTTACAACCAATGGTGGAAGATGGGAAGGAAGCTGTAGGCTCGATGGGAGATGACACGCCGCTCGCGGTATTATCTGAACAATATCGGGGATTACACCATTTTTTTCGTCAATCCTTTAGCCAAGTTACGAATCCACCTATCGATAGCTTACGTGAATATGGCGTAATGAGTTTAAAAACACGTCTCGGAAACCTTGGAAATATTTTAGAGGAAAATGGTACCGGGACAAATTTGCTCCAGCTAAATAGTCCAGTTTTATTCAACGCAGAATTCGCCGCAATGTCGGACTACATGGGAAAAAGTGCGGTGGAATTAGACTGCACCTTTCGACCACAAAAAGGCGAACATGCGTTACGCCGTGCAATCTATAAAATTCAACGTGTTGCGGAAGATGCCGTGCGCGGTGGCGCCACACACCTTATTTTATCAGATCATAAAGTTAGCGCTAATAGGGCGGCTATCCCAATGATTTTAGCAACAGGCGCTGTGCATTCCCACTTGGTTGAACAAGCTTTACGAACTTATACTTCGATGAATGTGCGTTGTGCAGAATGTTTGGATACACATTACTTTGCGGTGCTACTTGGTGTGGGTGCAACCACCATCAACGCTTACCTTGCACAGGAAACCATAAGAGACCGTCACCGTCGAAACCTTTTCGGCGACATTTCTATTGCCGACTGTCTAAAACAGTACCGGAATGCGGTCGACCAGGGATTGCTCAAGATTATGTCTAAGATGGGTATATCTATTCTCTCCAGTTACCGCGGCGCGTATAAGTTTGAAGCGGTGGGATTAAGTCGATGGCTGGTCTCGAGTTATTTTCCAGGTATGACGTCCCGCATTTCAGGAATCGGCCTCACCGGTTTGCAGCGCAAAATCGGAGAATTACACGCTCGAGCATTTAGCCACGATAGTACCGCTCTCCCTGTGGGGGGTATTTATAGATATCGCCGTAGCGGGGAAAATCATGGCTTTGAAGGTTCTCAAATCCATACACTGCAAAAATCCGTCTCCACGGAATCTTTTGCAACGTACAAGCAATATTCCGAAGCTGTACGGGAGTCCCCACCAATAAGTCTGCGGGATTTAATGGAGTTTGAATCAAAACGTCAAGTGGTAGCAATCGAAGAAGTCGAATCTATAACTGAAATCCGCAAACGACTCGTATCTCCCGGCATATCTTTAGGAGCGCTAAGCCCGGAAGCACACGAGACTCTGTCCATCGCGATGAACCGCATTGGTGCAAAATCCGATTCCGGTGAGGGAGGGGAAGATTCCTCGCGTTACAAACCGAGGGCCAACGGTGATAACGCATCGAGCGCTATAAAACAGGTTGCATCTGGACGTTTCGGGGTCACGGCTGAATACTTAAACAACTGCCGAGAAATTGAAATTAAAATAGCCCAAGGAGCAAAGCCAGGAGAAGGTGGACAGCTACCAGGAATAAAGGTGTCAGAGGTAATTGCAAAATTACGGCACTCAACCCCTGGGGTTACACTTATCTCACCACCCCCACACCATGACATTTATTCAATTGAGGATTTAGCACAACTTATTTACGACCTAAAACAAATTAATCCCGATGCAAAGGTGTGCGTAAAACTCGTGGCGCAAACCGGCATTGGAACCATAGCGGCAGGCGTCGCGAAAGCGCACGCGGATACTATCCTAGTTTCGGGACATTCGGGGGGCACCGGCGCAAGCCCACAATCTTCAATTAAATATGCTGGGTTGCCTTGGGAAATGGGCCTATCCGAAGTACACCAAGTTTTAACACTGAACCAACTGCGCCATCGCGTGGTAATACGAACAGATGGCGGGTTTCGCACGGGAAGAGACGTAGTCATTGCAGCGCTTTTAGGTGCTGAAGAATTTGGCATAGGCACAGCGTCGTTGATTGCGATGGGTTGTATAATGGTCAGACAGTGCCACTCTAACACTTGTCCTGTTGGCGTTTGTACTCAGCAAGATATATTACGTGATAAATTTACGGGCACCCCAGAAAAAGTTGTAAACCTATTTAGCTTTATCGCCGAAGAAGTGCGCGAAATATTAGCTTCTCTAGGGGCGCGATCTTTAAAAGAAATTATAGGCCATACGGAGTTTCTTACCCAAGTAAGCCGGGGCAGTCCACACCTTGATGACTTAGATCTCAATCCGCTTTTGATTCAGGCGGACCCAGGCGACGCTGCGCATTATTGTACAATAGAGGGCCGTAACGAGGTGCCCGAGACCCTTGACGCGCAAATGATTGAGGATGCAAGCCCCGCTTTGGAAGGCGGAGAAAAGATGCAATTACAATATAACGTCCGAAACACACAGAGAGCGATAGGGACCAAGCTCTCATCCCTGATTACCCGCCGCTTCGGGATGAAAGGGTTGCAACCTGGACATATCACTGTGAGATTGAGGGGTTCCGCAGGACAATCTCTCGGTGCGTTTGCGGTACAAGGTTTGAAATTGGAGGTTTTTGGAGATGCTAACGATTACGTAGGTAAGGGTTTATCAGGCGGAACTATTGTAATCCGCCCGCCAACCGCAGCACCCCGAAAGTCGAATGAACATACCATTATAGGCAATACGGCGTTATACGGTGCCACAGGGGGTAAAGTGTTTGCAGCGGGCCAGGCCGGTGAACGCTTTGCCGTTCGGAACTCCGGGGCAGAAGTTGTCGTGGAGGGTTGTGGCTCCAATGGCTGTGAATACATGACCAATGGAATCGCCGTAATTCTTGGGCCCGTAGGTGATAATTTTGGCGCGGGGATGACTGGTGGGATGGTTTATGTATACGACCACGACGGCAGCCTGTTAGACCATTTGAATAAGGATACGTTAATGTGCCACCGAATCCAAACGTCATTCTGGGAGAAAGTGCTGAAACGTGCAGTTGAAGAACACCATAGGGAGACACAATCTGCATTTGCCGAACAAATGCTTAACCACTGGAGCACAGAATTACAAAAATTCTGGCAAGTAGTTCCCAAAGAGATGGTACACCGCTATGAGCAAAGTATTTTTACAGAAGAAGCCGAGCTCATAGCTTGAGACGAGTGCATCTCGGGTGTAAGCTAAGCATTTCCGCGATGCAATAGTTTCGGTAGACTGGTACGAATGCGGACCCTATATCATTTATGGCTATCCCCGTTTTGTAGAAAGATTCGAATTGCACTCGGAGAAAAAAAACTCGACTTCGAGTTAAAAGCGGAAAATCCTACTGAGAGAAGGGTCGAGTTTATTGCCCTCAACCCAGCGTGTGATGTGCCTGTGTTGGTTGAGGACGGCGGACCAGTTATAGCCAACTCGGGGGCCATCGGCGAATACTTAGAAGAGATATGTCCGCACCCCCCACTGTATCCGGGTACATCCAGTGAGCGCGCAGAAATTAGACGCCTTGTGTCATGGTTTGATAATAAGTTCAATTACGAAGTAACAGACAACTTGGTTGGAGAAAAGTTATTAAAACGATTAATGCGTTTAGGAGCACCCGACTCCCGTGCTATTCGCGCAGGCCGTGAAAATTTCCATATCCATATGGAATATATTGCTTGGCTCACTGAGAGGAGAAATTGGTTGGCTGGCGATGAATTTTCGATGGCAGATATAGCTGCTGGGGCCCATTTATCCTGCCTTGATTATATTAATGATGTACCCTGGGTTGACCACAAACCGGCAAAGGAATGGTATGCACGGCTTAAATCTAGACCATCGTTTAGAGCCATTCTTGCGGACCACATGCCAGGCGAGCCTCCGCCTAAGCATTATGCAGACCTGGATTTTTAAGCGGCTGCCCATTAACGTTCCGTGCACTTTCCTTACGAGAAACCCAACATGGCTGAACCAACTCGTTTAATTTTCAAAGAAAGGCTTTTTGCATTCCTGAGAGCCCAGAATTAGGCACAAAGAGGGCCTTTTCCTAATAGCCGCATTCTAGCAACAGCTAACTTCGACCCTGGAGTCAAATATATCTCAAAGTATGAAAATTTTTATGGGTTTTGCCCCGTTGTATCTACCCAGCTTAATGTCTCTTAAATTGGAATAAAAAGCAGACCAACACTAATGACAATATCTAAATGAAAAATTTTGGAACTCTTTTTTGTTTTGGCCTGGGCTATAGCGCGATGGCACTTTCCCGGCGGCTTGATGCTGAGGGATGGACAATCCGTGGAACGTGTCAGAATATGGAGCGACGTAATGCCCTCGCGGCCTTAGGCATCAAAGCGGAAGTTTTCGACGGAAAAAGAAGGATGGGGTCGTTATCCGTGCTACAAAATTCAACTCATGTACTATTATCCATTCCCCCCTCACTAGAAGGCGACCCAGCACTCCGGTATCACGCAAAAGATATTGCCGACATAGGAAGTGTTAGATGGGTGGGTTATTTATCAACGACAGGTGTTTACGGGAACCATAATGGAAACTGGGTTGACGAAAGCTCCATCCTAAAACCAACCAGTCTGCGCAGCAAACAGCGAGTATCCGCAGAAAAGGGATGGCGTAACTGGGGGCGCAAAACAAAAATATCAACCCAAATTTTTCGACTCGCAGGCATATACGGTCCGGGCCGCTCTGTTTTAGACCGAATAAAGGCTGGAACAGCTGTACGAGTCTCAAAGCCGGGACAATACTTTTCACGAATACACGTAGAGGATTTAGCAACCGTGCTTTCTGCGTCAATTAATAAGCCGGAACCTGATGCAGTATACAATGTATGTGACGATGAGCCCGCGGACCCCGCTTCCGTGACAGCATACGCATTTAATCTTCTTGGGCGCACACCGCCGACAGAGATAGCACTAAATGACGCCGAGCTATCGCCAATGGCAAAAACGTTTTGGCACGATAATAAAAGGGTACGGAATAATAAAATAAAGGAACAACTGGGTGTAGAGCTTGCCTTCCCAAATTATCGCTCTGGTCTTCGCAACCTGTTAAGTAGTTAATCTTTAGCAAGAAGTTCTTTGAGCGTTATTTGGAGGCAGTGTATATCTTCATCTCTTGAAAGGCTGTGATCACCATCCTTTATCAGTACAATTCTGACATCTTCCGAGCCGATTTTCTCAGATAGTTTATAGGCCGTCATCCAAGGCACGGACTCGTCTCCCATTCCATGAAGCAGACGAACCGGGTGATTGATTTTGATTTTTCGGCGTAAGAGAAGATGTTTTCTTCCCTCCTCAATTAGGTCCTTTGTAATGAGATATGGCTCATTCCCATAATCAGTTTTTTCATAGTAGACACCATCTTTTTCAAGCTTAGCGCGAACAGCAGAATCAAACCGTCCCCATAAAAGATCTTCCGTAAAATCTGGCGCGGCAGCGATTCCAATTAAACCTCTGATCTTTTTGGGGCGAGCAAGAGCTAGCAGGAGCATAATCCATCCACCCATCGACGAACCTATTAGAATTTGTGGTCCCTCAGTACAGTCATCAAAAATCAAAAGGGCATCAGACAACCAGGACCCAATTGTTCCTTC
Source organism: Pseudomonadota bacterium (assembly GCA_036336685.1). Classification (GTDB taxonomy): domain Bacteria; phylum Pseudomonadota; class Alphaproteobacteria; order MPNO01; family UBA830; genus JAYZQT01. Next base: position 7,891 of record JAYZFO010000034.1, on the reverse strand, counting down.
GGAAATTTTTCCAGAAGATTCACCATGTCCACGATAGTCAAACCTCACAAATGCATGCCCGTTGGTGCGGCAATATTCTTCCATAGCCGTTGCCTTTTTGCCCTGCATATTTGACATAAAGCCGCCTAAAAACATAATTCCAGGAAGGGTTCCGTTGACGCGCTCATAAGCGATTGCGACACCTCCAGCCCCTGTTAGAATCTTTGATTGTTTGAAAGATTTCTGCGGCATTAAACTTTGGCTATATTAATGAAATAGTCTCCTAAGAACACAAAGAGTTAATATATCGAATGAGAAATAGATGAAAGCACCTGTTATTATGCAGATATTACCGCGACTGGATACTGGCGGTGTTGAGAGGGGAACGGTAGATGTGGCCGCTGCGTTAGTTGCTGCCGGAAAATGCTCTATCGTGGTGTCCTCGGGGGGGAAAATGGTACGAGAGGTAGAACGGGTTGGCGCACTTCACATCACTGTCCCTGTTGACAGCAAAAACCCAATAATGATGCTTAAGAACGCGAATACCTTAGCCGATCTAATACTGACTTATGGAGTGGATATAGTTCATGCTCGGAGCCGCGCACCAGCTTGGAGTGCGCGGCTGTCGGCAAACAGATGTAAAATTCCGTTTATGACAACATTTCACGGCACCTACAATTTCAACAATCCTTTAAAGAAAAAATATAACGCAATAATGACTAAAGGAGACCGCGTCATCGCGATATCAGACTTCATTCGTCAGCACGTATGCGAAAACTACAATACTCCTCATGAGAAAATTCGTGTCATTTCCAGAGGAATTGATTTGGACATCTTTAATCCAAGCGTTGTGTCTGCAGAGCGGATAGTACAACTGGCAAACTCATGGCGGCTAAACGATCATTCACCGGTGATTATGCTTCCGGGAAGACTTACCCGGTGGAAGGGCCAAAGCATTTTGATCGAAGCAGCACGAATCCTATCGCGGCCCGGCGTCCGTGTACTTCTCGTTGGAGATGATCAGGGTCGTACGCGATACCGTAGGGAACTGGAAAATCGAATAAGAAAAAATGGTATGGAGAAAATAATCCATATTACGGGACCTTGCCGAGACATGGCCGCAGCCTATATGCTCGCTGATGTAGTGGTTTCTCCCTCCACAGACCCGGAAGCTTTTGGCCGAGTAGCAGCGGAAGCACTCGCGATGGGGCGATTGGTTGTTGCAAGTGACCATGGGGGTGCACGGGAAACAGTAGAGGACGGAAAAACCGGATGGTTAGTACCACCTGGAGACCCAAATGCTTTGGCCAGGGCCTTAAATCGCGCACTAGATATGACCAACGAAGACCGCAGAAAACATTCTCAAATAGCAATAAAACGCATACAAGAAAACTTCGCAAAACAAAAAATGTGTTCCGCTACCCTGGCCGTCTATGACGAACTCCTGCACGTTGAATGATTAATTCTCAAAGAAAAGTTCTTGTCATTAAGCATGGCGCTCTTGGTGATTTCGTTCTGGCTACAGGGCCTTTTGCTGCAATACGGCAGGCTCACAAACATGATACGGTAGTGCTCCTCACAACTAGTGAATACGCCGATCTTGCAAAAGACTCCGGTTACTTTGATGATGTCTGGGTGGATAACCGACCCTCCGGGCTAAATATTATTGGAATCCAGAAACTCCGAAGAACACTTCGACGCGCTTTTTTCACGCGAGTATATGACCTCCAAACTTCTATGCGTTCAAACTGGTATTTTCGCCTAATGAAGGGATATAGGCGTCCTCAGTGGTCGGGAATTGCTTCAGGTTGTTCTCACCCTCATGGTAACCCAAATAGAAATCTGATGCATACGCTGGAACGGCAAGCTGAGCAGCTTTCCGAAATCGGGCTCCAAAACATACCCCATCCCGACCTCTCGTGGTTAGTTTCTTCCCTTGAACACTTTAATTTACCAAAGCAGTTCATTTTGATAGTACCCGGTAGTGCGTCGCACCGCCTAGCGAAGCGTTGGCCGAAAGAAAAATATATAAAATTTTCTCAGAGTCTGGCGAATTGTGGTCTTGGTACGGTTATATTGGGCGGCCCTCGGGAAATACAACTGGCGGCTGAAATTGCCGAGCACTCTGACGGGATTTCTTTAGCGGGGAAAACGTCCTTCGCAGACCTCGCCACTCTCTCGCGGTCAGCTATCGGAGCCCTAGGCAATGACACTGGCCCGATGCACATTGCAGCAATTTGTGGTTGCAAATCTGTCGTTTTGTTTTCGAATGAGTCAAACCCTACTATAACAGCTCCCCGAGGACCGGACGTAACGGTATTACACAAAGAGAATCTGGCGGATCTTAGTGTTAACGAGGTTGCCGCGGCCTTCAGTTTACGTTAAATGCCGCCTACATTTTAAAGCCAAGGATAACATGACCAGTTTTGCGATTATTCTACCCGACGGGACAAAAAAGCAATTTTTGCAACCTGTTACTGGTTCCGATTTAGCAGCTGAAATTGGGCCAAACCTTGCAAAGGCGGCACTTGCCGTAAAAGTAGATGGCCAATTGTTAGATATGTCACATACAATCAAACACGATGCATCTGTAGAAATCATAACCCGAAAATCAGAAGAGGCGCTTGAACTAATTCGCCACGATGCAGCCCACGTTATGGCGGAAGCGGTACAGGAATTATTCCCGGGAACACAAGTGACAATAGGACCCGCGATAGAAAATGGTTTTTACTATGACTTTGCCCGAGAAGTCCCATTTTCTCCTGACGATTTAAAAACAATCGAAAAGAAGATGGCGGAAATCATAATGCGTGATGATCCTTTTATTCGTGAGGAATGGGAGCGAGACCGCGCTATTCAATTTTTTATTGGAATTGGTGAAAAATACAAAGCCCAATTAATCGAGGACCTTCCTGAGGCCGAAACTATTTCAATTTATCGCCAAGGAAAATGGATAGACCTTTGTCGCGGTCCACATCTCCCGTCGACAGGTTACGTCGGAAAAGCTTTTAAACTCCAGAAATTGGCTGGCGCTTATTGGAGAGGCAATTCACAAAATGAAATGCTCCAACGTATATATGGAACAGCTTGGCGAAACGAAAAAGAGCTTAAAAACCACCTCGCGATGCTGGAAGAAGCAGAGAGGAGAGACCATCGGCGCTTGGGGCGGGAAATGGGACTTTTCCACTTTCAGGAAGAAGCAATCGGTAGTGTCTTCTGGCACCCGAAAGGTTGGACCTTATACCATACACTAGAAAAATATATCCGTTCACGTCTCCAAAGAGCGTACTATGTCGAAGTGAAAACTCCACAGCTAATTGATCGCAGACTTTGGGAAGCCTCGGGGCATTGGGACAAGTTTCGTGAACATATGTTTACAGCGGAAACAGAAGACGAAAGAGTTTTTGCCTTAAAACCAATGAACTGTCCGGGACATGTTCAAATTTTTCGTCAAGGCATCACCAGTTACCGGGATTTGCCACTTCGAATGGCAGAATTCGGTTCATGTCATCGTTATGAGCCATCTGGCGCTTTGCATGGGCTTATGCGTGTCCGAGCGTTCACTCAAGATGACGCTCATATTTTCTGCACAGAAGATCAAATTACTTCCGAAACGCAAAAGTTTTGTGAATTGTTACTTAGTGTCTACAGCGATCTTGGCTTTGATAATGTGACGGTCAAATTCGCAGATAGACCGGAGATCCGGGCAGGAGAAAACCCTATTTGGGACAAGGCTGAGGCAGCCCTAATGGACGCAATCAAAACATCTGGACTAGAATATTCGCTAAACCCTGGCGAAGGAGCATTTTATGGTCCAAAGCTAGAATTTGTGCTTCGCGATGCCATTGGTCGAGACTGGCAATGCGGTACTTTACAGGTTGATTTTGTACTACCCGAGCGACTAGACGCGTCTTATGTTAGCGAAAATGGTGAAAAAGTTCGGCCGGTCATGCTACACAGAGCAATATTGGGATCATTCGAACGGTTCATCGGTATCCTGATCGAAAATTATGCTGGACGCTTGCCGGCTTGGTTGGCGCCGATACAAACTGTCGTCGCAACAATAACATCAGACGCTGACAATTATGCCCGAGAGGTTATGGAAGAATTGCGTGCTGTCGGCATTAGGACAGAGCTTGACGTTAGGAATGAAAAGATTAACTACAAAGTTCGAGAGCATAGTTTAGCTAAGATTCCCTCAATTATAGTAATCGGCAGGCGCGAGGCCAATGAACATACGGTGGCGCTAAGGCGTTTGGGCGGTGATAAACAGGAATTTCTTGCTCTTGACGACGCGGTTGCTAGACTTGCTCTTGAATGCCAAGCTCCTGATGCGCGGGGTTTGCGACAAAAGTGATGTTTGAAGAAATTGTTACAGTGCTTTTTTAGAAAATAACTTATTGAAACAGTTCGGGGAGAAAATCAATCTCAAGACAGACAAGTATAGAGCCACCCGTGAAGGAAGAACGGCCCATCAATGAAATGATAGATGCAGTCGAAGTGCGGCTCATTGGGGCAGAAGGTGGGCAAATCGGTGTTGTTTCTCGGGACGACGCATTAGACCGCGCGGCAAAATTAGGGCTAGACCTTGTTATTGTTGCAGACACAGCCGATCCTCCCGTATGTAAAATTATGGATTATGGTAAATTTCGGTACGAGGAACAGAAAAAAAAGAATGAAGCCCGAAAAAAACAAAAAACTATTGATGTTAAAGAAATAAAACTAAGACCCAACATTGATAGTCACGATTACGATGTAAAAATGCGATCAATGCGCAAGTTTCTCGACGATGGCGATAAGGTGAAAGTAACAATGCGATTTCGTGGGCGGGAAATGGCGCATCAAGAATTAGGTTTGAAGGTACTCCACCGGGTAAGGGATGATCTAGAAAACCTAAGCAAGATAGAACAGTTTCCCCGGATCGAAGGACGTCAAATGGTAATGGTGTTAGCTCCCAAATAAATACGCCGATAGTAGGGGGCTAAAGTTCAAATATTTTTGATCCCCAAATTAAATGGAGCTTTTTAGTTTTGAGGTTTCATCTCAAAAAAACCACTTTTTGGGTCAATGCTCGTCAGCGCCTGTCCCAGTGGATAAGTTAACGAAGCGGCGGTCACAATAGGGACATTGCACCTCGCCACTTTCAAGATTCAAAAACACCTTTGGATGCCCCAGAACGCCGCCACCGCCGTCGCAAGAAACCCCTAATTGCTCTACAACGGTTGTTTCTGTTTCTAGGTTTATTGTTGTCATAATGAATTTACCTTAGAGCGCCCTATAATTCCTTCCGGATGATACCGAAGGTTTTTAAAATTAAAAAGTGGCTACGCAGGGTTGGGTCATTAGGTAGCTTAAAGCTTCACGGACGGACAGAAAAGAATAATGCTACAGATATTTAGCTGGCGTTTTTGATCACGCAGCCTCAATGCCCAAAAGGTGTTGGACGATATAACAACTTGAAACAAATCCCGGGCCAGTTCGCTACTGTCGAATGCCGATAATTATATACCCCGAAAAATCCCATAGACTACCACTCTTAAATTTGCTGAGTTACAAAGGGGCCGCTATGCTTTGCTCGTCGATTTTGAGACTATGGCTTTCATGAGGGCCAAACACTGGTCACTCCAATAAGCACCCGTAGCTCAGTTGGATAGAGCGCTGGCCTCCGAAGCCAGAGGTCACAGGTTCGAATCCTGTCGGGTGCGCCATTTCTCTCAGTAAAACACTCACTTATGTTTTACTGGTTTGAGATTTGACTCCAAAATTGCATACAACTTTCTTATGTGTAATGGATTGGAATGTATGCCAGACGTAGATAACAAGGTTGGTGTCAAAGGTCATGGGTCAGTAGTCCTATACCGACGACCAAAGTTTGGAAGCAAAACTGAAAGAAGTATAGTTGCTCTTATCAGACAGACGGGCGAGTTCACATAATCCTGAGTCTGTTTGGTTCTTGTAACTTCATCTTGGAAAACAAAAAGCATGTATGGTTCCCAGCGTCATTTAAAAAAAACCAATTCCAAAAGGAAAAACAAGTTATTATATAGCTTGCTGCTGGGCTCTGTTAAGATTCTGATTTCTGTTGGTCTATTAATCTGGCTTTTTTCGACTGACATTGCATTTTTAGAAACACTTAGTCGTTTAAAAGGCATTCACATAGGAATGCTCCTACTCGCAGGTTTGCCAATAGCAATCTCTTACCCACTTATCTCCTGGCGATGGCAATATATCCTTAACGCGCTTGGATACGATATAGGGTTCCGCGAAGCCATATCTATCAGTTGGATTGGATCATTCTTCAACCACACTCTCCCCACTAATATGGCGGGAGAACTCGTCCGGGTTTGGGCTATTTATCGGCGAGAGTCGTCATTAGAAGGAGCTATTTCCAGCGTAATCCTAGACCGTATAATAGCTTTACTAGCATTGTCTGCATTTATCATTGTCACTCTTCCCCTAACTCATAGCATAATGGGGTACGATTTGGCGTGGACAGCGCTTGCCATTTCCAGCGTAATCATATTGATGTTGATCGCTGGGTTACTCGTAAGTGACGTTTTGGTAGGCGTATTTCGGAATTACATTTATTCCAAAATAATGCATATGATTGATGCGCTCTCACGAGACATGCGTAAGGTTTTAGTTAAATCTTCAGTGGTTCTATTATTTTTTTCTGTAGTTAGTTTTATAGCTCAAGCATTTTCATTTTGGGCTTTGGCATTGGGCTTAGGCGTATCGATAAATCTCGCTGATGCTATTATTCTAATTCCGCCTATATTCCTTATTACAACATTACCAATTTCGTTCGCTGGTTGGGGGCTTCGTGAACTCGCAGTGGTTACAGCGTTAAGTTTCATAAATGTACCGGAAGAACAGTCCATCGTAATTTCGTTGAGTTATGGTTTTCTTACACTTGCAATGGCAGTGCCGGGTGGGTTCATCTGGTTACTAAACAAAAATTCACGACAAAATCATAGCTAATGAGGGTATTTTTAGGCCGTTGGCTTAGTGGACCAGAAAACAACGAGAAGCAGACAACCTCCAGCCGAAGAAATTATCATTAAGTTCGCTAGGTTGAAGTATTGATGGCTCAGGGAAAATTCTGCAAAGAAAAAACATATAGGTCTAAATCGACGACAACCAATTCTGGAAAGAACAATCAGTATCCCGAATGCGCCCTGACAAATTCCGCATCAAAATCGACATCTGTCAGATAAAATCGTGACCACTGCACCTCGAATGTGCAGCGAGAGGCCCTGTTTGCTGGCAAACCTTTACTTCAATAAAACCAGTCAGTAGCTGTAAACAAAAAGTTTAGTAGAAATAGTGTTCAAATGTCCACTCGCTTTTAAATATGCCGCAATCGGTGCTATAAACTTATTGGAATGCATGAGTTTGAGGCAGGGCATTAAACCTTATGACAAAGAATAAAGTCATCATGGTGTATCCACACCAAGGCTTTGGTGGGACGCTTGTAAGGCATATTCCACTAGGGTTGCTTTACGCGTCCATAGAGCTGGTAAAGCATGATTTTGACGTTAAATTATTTGATACTCGGACAATTCCAGGCGATTGGAAACCCGCTCTTACCAAATTGCTTTCTGACGATACTTTGTGTGTAGGAATATCAGTTATGTCGGGAAGCCCTATCAAGCACGCACTGGAAATCGGCAGGCTAATTAAGCACATTTCTCCCAATGTACCTGTTGTTTGGGGAGGACCACATGCAACATTTTGCCCAGATCAAATATTGAATGACGACCCAAACTGTGATTATGTAGCTAGTGGATACGCCTCAAAAACATTCCACCAACTTTGTGAAGCTATACAAACATCCCAATCTCCTGAAAACATTCCAGGCATCACCTGGCGCGAGGGCGATGAAATTCGATCAACTTTTGTTGGTGATCAA
>JAYZFO010000033.1:0-20804 GCA_036336685.1 Pseudomonadota bacterium | reverse complement strand
GATTCCGCGCTTATGAGCAGCCACCCGCTTGTAGGATTGCAGGGTAAGGTATCCGGGTGGAAAAAGTTGTTCGAAAGGAAGATAAAGAAATTTATTAAACAAAGCTTCCATATGTTCGGTGGCTTCTTCAACTGCTTTTTCATCGGTCTCTGAAATATAGACTGGAGCGGTCCAGCCGATCTGATCAGAAGATGCTTCGTAACCGTATTGAACCTGAGCCACCTCTCTATACTGATCGAGAAATTTGCAAACATTTTTGAAGGGGCTGTAGTTTTGCGCATAGACGTATTTTCGGTCTGGGTGCGCGGCCCATTCAATTGTTTCCGTAGACCCAAGAGAGGGACACCAAATTGGGGGGTGAGGTTGTTGGTAGGGGCGAGGCCAGACGTTCACATACTCGAAATGATAGTGCTTACCTTCAAAGGCAAATGGACCTTCTTCCGTCCATGCCCTGACCACCAGGTCGTGCGCTTCCATGTGCCGCTCATGGCTCAGGGTCGGGTTAGCCGCCATTGAATAGAATTCTGCTCCGATCCCACGAACAAATCCTGTTACAAGTCTTCCACCGGTAATGCAATCGATCATCGCATGTTCTTCGGCAAGGGTAAGCGGGTGTTCTCGTAATGCAAACGCATTTCCTAGTATTGCTATCTTGCAGGTGTCTACGGTGCGTCTCGATAAAGCCGCTGCCATCACGACGGGCGAGGGCATAAGTCCGTATGCATTTTGGTGATGTTCGTTAACAGTAATGCCGTCGAACCCGAGCTCGGCCGCTAGCTCGAGTTCATCCAGGTAGCGGTTGTATAATTCGTACCCGACTTTTGGATTGTAGAGTGAATTTGGCAATTTTACCCAAGCCGACGCGTGCTTTTCCCGCTCTTTCATGTCCAGTGCAGCGTACGGCATTAGGTGGAACATAAATGTCTTCATGACGAAAGCCCTTTTCGCGGGTGGTTAAGCTGCATTCGAATGTATGAAGGAAGACACGGCTTCAACAAAGGGTGCTGATTGCTCCACATGAGGCAGATGGCCCGCTTTTTTGATCATCGTAACCGTTGAGCCGTCTATTATCTTTCCAAATTCGGCTGCATAGACCGGATCAACGATTTTATCAGTATCTCCCCAAATAACGTGCGTGGGTACTGTGATACGGTGTAACCATTTTCGTAAGTTTGGGTTGAACAATCGCGGTTGCCAGCCCAATCGGGCGGTCGCTACGCGGTTCCGAATTTGGATGTCCATTTGTTCCTCGCTCAACTCCAAATTCAATATGTTATCCGCAAATGATTGGTCTACGAAGATCTCCCGAACCAAATCATCTGGGTCCATCATAAAGATGTCAGCGATCGGCTTGCCTTTAATTCTGATACCCGCGGCGCCCACGAGGGTCAGGCTTTTCAATCGCGCACTATTTCGTACCGCAATTTCCATTGCCAACCAACCGCCCAGAGAGTTACCTACTAAATGGACACCCTCAAGTTCCATTTCGTCAAGGAAATCTAGGTAAAACATTGCAAGATCGTCCATCCCGTCCAGCCAGTCAGGCTCGTCCGAGAGACCATAGGTTGGATGGTCGGGTACCAATAAGTCATAACGTTCAGATAGTGCGTCAAAAGATGGTATCCAGCCAGCCACGCCGCTCGCTCCATGCAAAAAAAGCATTGGTTCTCCGGAGCCCCCTCGGCGGAGATGCACGCTTGTATCCCGGACTTTGATTTTGCTTTCCACACAGCCTGTCATGCGTTCTTCTCCGTTATTTTTTTGCGTTTTCGTGGCTGCCGAGCCCCGGTTTATATTTCTTATCTAGGAAATCTCCAATGCCTTCTTCCCGGAAGGTGTTTCCCTGTCGTGTTGTGTGCCAAGCCTGCAGTGCAGAGGCGTAGTTCATCGCGGTATCCCAGTCCATGTCCAACGAAAAACGGTATACCTCCCGTGTGGCTTGCAAAGCGGAAGCGTCTTTTCCAGCAATTTCATGTGCTAAGGCCATTACATTTTCTTTCAAATCTTCGCGTGGTACGGCGTAATTAACAAAGCCAATTTCCGCAGCATTTTGCCCGCTCATAGGCCGTCCCGTGAGAGCATAAAGCATGTAGTCGCGAGGCCGAAGCAAATTACCCATAGATTTTCCCACGCTTCCGCCAGGAAATAATTTAAAATTAACTTCGCTGAGACCCATTTTTGCGTCTTCGGCCGCGACTGCTAAATCGCAACCCTCTACGATGGTAAATGCACCGCCAAAACAATGGCCATTCACCATCGCGATTGTGGGTTTGGGGAACAGGCGCAAGGTACGGCCGCGCCATTCGACAGCCAGCCTATGCGCGCGGTCATATTCTGCCGGCTTGTCCTCGAGTTCCAGGAAGAATTCTTTTAAGTCCATTCCCGCACAAAATGATTCTCCTGCACCGGTGATAACGAGTACCGAACAGCGGTCATCATTGCGCAGGTTTTCAAGGGCGTCGGTAATCTCTTCCCCTAAGATGGGGTTCATAGCGTTTCGTTTTTCCGGACGATTTAGTGTAAGAACACAAACACCCTTGTCAAATTCCACAAGCAAGGTTTCGTATTCGTAGGCGTGTTTTTGATTTTCGGTCACTATATTTTCCTGAAATCAGATTATTAGGTTGCTAACGAATTGTCTCGCCGTCCCGGAGTCATGTCAAGCTCACGGTCTTGCCCTTTAGCTCTCTCCCGTGTAAATCCGATAGATGGCGGATGATGACTACTTCGATCCGGAGGATACGGTTGGGTTCCTTCTTTGGGATGCGAATAGGGCGATGACACGGCAGTTTTCCAATCGAATTGAAAGACACGGCGTGACACTTGGCCTTTGGCCGTTTCTGAGAGCGTTGTGGGAAACGGATGGCCTTACGCAGCGGGAATTATCTGAAAAAGTGCGTATGAAAGGGCCGACAACTGTTGCTGCTTTGAACAAACTAGAGCATCGAGGTTTAGTCCGGCGCCAAGCTAACAAAAATGACGCTCGTAAGATTAATGTGTTTCTTACCGAAGAGGGGCGTAGGGTCTACGGGAAGGTGATCCCGGAAGTTGAAACAGTAAATACAAAATGCCTCTGCGGCATGTCCAAACCAGAACAGGCGACTTTTAAGAAGTTGATTAGACAAATTCGCAATAATATTGCCGGCAATTAAGCGTGTCTGCCTGCGGCACCTCAATTGTCGACAACAAAATCGGAGCTTTGCAAGTGTGCGGACAATGAGCCAAGGGCGATATGCCTTTTTAGCTTTATTGTTAGGGCTGTTGCCGATGCTAATGCCACTCTCTGTGGATGGCTCGGTTGCTCTAATGCCTGCAGTTGCAGCATACTTTTCTGTAGGGATCGAGCCAGTTCAAATGAGTATGAGTGCCCTCGTACTTGGTGTAGCGGTCGGCCAATTAGTTTATGGGCCACTCTCCGATCGCTACGGTCGCAAACCCGTTATTCTCTTTGGTATCTTATGTTATTCGCTTTTTGCCGCTATTTGCTCACAGGCACCAAACGTGGAAAGCCTCATCTTTTTGAGGTTTCTTCAAGGATTTTTTGCCTGTTCCGGAGTTATTGTTGCCCGGGCCGTAATCCGCGATTTATTTGACCGCGAGGCAGGCGCACGTTTGTTTGCTCTGATCATGGGAATACACGGCATTATGCCGACAATTGCGCCCGCAGTCAGCGGTTGGATGACTGAGGAATTCGGTTGGCAGCCCGTATTTTGGGCAATGTCCCTCTTCGGCATTCTTACGGGGCTCGCAATATTGTTGGGATTCTCGGAGACGAACTTAGAAAAAAACCCCAAGGCGTTGAACCTAACATCCATGGTGTGGAATTTTCGAGAAATTATAAACAACAGAAATTTTTGGTCTCACGCGGTGTGTGCGAGTTTTATGTACGGAGCGCTTATGGCATATTATGCCGGTGCTCCAGTTTGTTTTATCGAATACTTGGGCCTGACGCCAAAAGTGGTTGGGATCGCAATGGCGGTCCCCATGGTTTTTTACTGTGCAGCACAATTTACTGGTGCACGGTTTGTGTATGTTGTCGGTATCAAACAGTTAATTCGCATTGGAACGTGTGTTGGTTCGCTTGCATCAGCAGCGCTGTTAGTCTTCGTCTTATGTGGCGAGATAAACGTGTACACCCTAATGGGTCCTGTCATCATATTACTAGTGGCCCTGGCGTTCGTAGTACCCTCTACCACTGCCGGCGCTATGTCACCCTTCGCCAAAATTGCCGGTGCCGCGTCTTCTCTCCTTGGTTTCATTCAGTTTCTCGCTGCGGCGGGCGGAATGTTTTTGATTGCGATATTAAATGACGGCACGCCTCTACCAATGGCAGGCGTAATCTTCGTCTGCGCAGTCGGCGCTTTATTGTCTTATTTTTCTTTGATCAGGACAATCAGGTAGATCAGTGTCTCGTTCCGAAATAAAACACGTTAAAACATTTGACAACAGTGGCTTTGCCGCATTTTTAGCTCTCACTACGGTAGCCACTGCCATGGGAATAGACGGGACTTTGCCGTTGATGCCTAGTATTGGAATTTATTTCCAAACTGATAAGGAAGCTGTCCAGCTTTCTCTCAGTATGTTTATGCTCGGGGTCGCTTTGGGGCAACTTATTCACGGCCCCATATCTGATCGGTTTGGCAGGAAACCTGCAATACTTGGTGGGCTTCTACTTACATCAGTTTCCACCATCGGTTGCGCACTCTCTAATTCCATCGAAATGCTTATCGTTTTTCGCTTCTTCCATGGAATTACTGCGTCGAGTGGCTGGCTGATAGCCCGTGCTGTGATTCGGGACAGACATGACCGAGACGGAGCTGCCAGAGTTTTGTCTTTGATGTTAGTGTTTCACGGAATTGCGCCTTCGCTGTCCCCAATAATTGGCGCCCACCTATGTTTAGCATTTGGTTGGCAGGCAATGTTTTGGTTTCTCGCCTTGTATTCCTTTTTGGTAGCCGTGGTATTTTCTTTGGCATTTACTGAAACAATTAAGCATAAAATACCCAACGCCTTAGACCCGTTTCCGATGCTTCGGAACTTCTGTGAAATCTTTCAAACGGGCTCGTTCTGGTCCTATACCGGCTGTGCTGCGGCAGCTTATGGAATTCTCTTCGCTTTTTTGAGCGAATCCTCGCACGTTATAATAACCACCTTTGGAGAAAGTGAGGCCGAGTACAGCTATATGTTTGCCGGTTGTATGCTTGGAAGTTTCATTGGCATGCTGTTGAGCGCGAAGCTAACAGTGCATTACGGCGCCGACCAGGTATTACGTTGGGGCGTTTGTGGTGCGATTGTTTTTGGTGGACTACTGGCAACGCTTGCGTGGTTGGCCGTTAATCATTGGTTCGCCGTAATAGGGCCAATGTTCATGATGATGATTGCATTTGCTTTAATTTTTCCCGCATCAATTGCCGGTGTTTTGCAGCCATTTCCTCATATCGCCGGTTCTGCGTCGTCTCTCGTGGGGTTTGTGCAACAAATTATAGGCGCTCTCACCGGCATAGCCGTTACCACTTTGTCAGATGGCACTCAGAGTGCGTTGGCAAACGGAGTTTTGTTTTGGTCAATCATTGCTTTCGTTATTTATTGGGCGGGAGTTCGGAAATTTCGGACAATTTAAAGCGCCTCCTTTAAGGAATCGTTTAATTCTGATAAACCCCAACCATGTCTATTCCGCGATATTCTCGCGCCAAGATGGCGGCGATCTGGGAACCAGAAAATAAATTCCAAATATGGTATGAAATTGAGGCCCACGCCTGTGACGCTCAGGCCAAGCTTGGCCTTATTCCCAAGGCGGCCGCAAAGGCTGTTTGGGAACGGGGTAAATTTGATGTTGAGAGAATCGATGAGATAGAGCGCGAAACGAAACACGATGTTATAGCTTTTTTGACTAATTTAACTGAGTATGTCGGAACCGAAGCCAGATTTCTCCATCAAGGAATGACCTCCTCGGACGTCTTGGACACGTGCCTGGCCGTGCAACTCACGCAGGCAGCAGACATTTTGATTGAAGATCTTAATATCCTGCTATCCGAATTACAGAAAAGAGCGGAGGAGTTTAAGCTGACACCGGTCGTGGGGCGCAGTCACGGCATTCACGCGGAGCCCACAACATTTGGGTTAAAACTCGCGAGCCATTATGCTGAGTTTGCGCGTAATCAGCGGCGCTTGGAGGAGGCGCGTGCGGAAATAGCGACCTGCGCTATATCAGGCCCTATCGGGACATTCGCTAATATAGACCCCGCTGTTGAAACACATGTTGCCGAGGCAATGGGATTGAGCCCGGAACCCATTTCTACTCAAGTTATTCCTAGGGATCGCCACGCAATGTATTTCTCGGTTCTTGCGGTTATAGCTTCGTCTGCAGAGCGCCTTGCTACAGAAATTCGCCATCTCCAGAGAACCGAAGTGCGTGAGGCGGAAGAATATTTTTCACCTGGGCAAAAGGGCTCCTCGGCGATGCCGCACAAACGCAATCCTGTGTTAACGGAAAATATTACGGGTTTGGCTCGGTTGGTTCGCTCACATTGCATGCCGGCGATGGAAAATGTGGCACTATGGCATGAAAGAGATATTTCTCATTCCTCGGTTGAACGGGTAATAGGGCCGGACGCTACAATTACACTCGACTTTTTACTTGCTCGCTTGACCAAAGTGATTGAACAACTCGTGGTCTACCCCGACAAGATGCAATCCAATCTTGACGCATTGGGCGGTTTAATTTTTTCTCAACGCGTTTTGCTCAGCCTAACGCAGGCTGGAATGAGCCGAGAGGGCGCCTACGAGGTTGTTCAGCGCAATGCAATGAAATCCTGGTCTCAGGGTTTGTCCTTTTATGAACTTTTGCGTACGGATCTGGATGTTTGTTCGTTAATTGACGAAGACGCCCTGAAAGTTTTGTTTGATCTAGATTATCACCTCAAGCACGTGGAGACGATTTTTAAAAGAGTTTTTGACTAGCAGGTTTCAGCTTCTATCTGACGACCTGCTTCGTCAAACAGACGGTCCATTTCTTTTCTAAGATCGGCCTCGTCTAATGTGAGCCCACGCTCATCGAAATCACTCAAAACCTTCCGCACCACATCTTCATCACCGGGTTCCTCAAAGTCTGAAAGAACAACCTCTTTTGCGTAATCAAGTGCTTGGTTTTCAGGTAAGCCAAATTGTTCAGCTGCCCATAGCCCGAGGAGGCGGTTTCGCCGCGACACAACTTTAAATAGAGCCTCTTGATCTCTCTTGTATTTGGCTTCAAAACTCTTCTCTCGATCGTCAAATCCTACCATTTTTAACCTCCAAAAAGAACATAAATCCGGATCCATTGTTGATATGTCAAGATGATTTACTCATGTGTATGGTAGCAGCGTCATAACATTAGTATCGAGTGTATATGTGCACCGTAGTCTTGCTCCGTCAGCCTAAAGATAATTGGCCACTTTTGATCGCAGCAAATCGTGACGAAATGGCAGAAAGATCATGGGACCCACCGGGTCGGCATTGGTTAAATAGGGAGAACGTAGTCGCCGGGATAGATCACCTTGGAGGCGGCAGTTGGATGGGTATAAATGATGAAGGCGTTGTCGCTTGTATACTGAATCGCAGGGACTCGCTGGGATCAGACCCTTCCCTCAGGTCTCGTGGTGAAATTGTGTTAGAGGCACTCGACCATGCAGATGCCGTTGACGCAGCCGAAGCGCTAACGGCACTGGATGGCCGGAGCTATCGGTCATTTAATTTAATGATTGGTGATAACCGGGATGCTTTTTGGCTAAAAAGTTTGGGCTCTGCCGGTAATGGGAACGTCGTCTCAACTCCCATACCGGAAGGAATTTCTATGCTCACTGCATACGACCTTAATGATCTGTCCTCTAATCGAATACAGTTCTATAAACGGAAATTTGAAGAGGCTAATCCGCCCGAAATTGACAGTGGTAACTGGGAAGATTGGGAAAACCTTCTGGCGTGTACCGATTACGGTGAAAATGCGGACGCTAGAGACAGTATGCGGATTGTCACGGAGGTTGGTTTTGGAACCCTCTCTAGTGCACTTGTAGCCTTGCCCTCGGCTAATCAGGTAAGTACCAAACCAATATGGTTATTTGCAAATGGGCCTCCTGGTGAAGTTTCGTTCGAGGCAGTAGATTTGTGAGAGGGGTCGGTGGCCATCGAACTGCAAATCTAAGGGGTTTATTTGCTCACACCGGAGTAACCGATTGTCGGTGTTTAGAATTAATATCGCTCTCTCGTATAGCGCCATTGACCAGGTGCGCGGATACGCTATATCTGCACGACAGGAGTACATAGAAACAAGTTTTGTTGTCACATACGAGGCAGTAAATGGCTCGCCGCCGCATATATGAAGGTAAAGCAAAAATATTATTTGACGGTCCCGAACCGGGAACATTAGTGCAGTATTTTAAAGATGACGCGACCGCCTTTAACAACAAAAAGAAAGGCGTAATATCCGGAAAGGGGGCGCTCAACAACAGAATCTCTGAATACCTGATGGTGAGGCTTGGAGAAATTGGAATACAGACGCATTTTCTTCGACGCCTTAACATGCGAGAGCAATTGGTGCGCGAGGTAGAGATTATTCCGGTTGAAGTCGTCATTCGTAATGTTGCTGCGGGTTCACTGGTTAAAAGGTATGGGGTGGAAGAAGGTACAGCGCTACCTCGGTCGATCGTCGAATTTTATTATAAATCAGATGAATTAAACGATCCTATGGTTTCGGAAGAGCATATAACAACATTTGGTTGGGCAACGACCCAAGAGATGGACGAGATCACGCATATGTCACTTCGGGTAAATGACTATTTGCTTGGGCTCTTTCATGCCGTGGGGCTGCGTCTCGTAGACTTTAAGCTCGAGTTTGGACGATGGTGGAACAAAGATGAGCTTAGTATCGTACTAGCGGATGAAATTAGTCCGGATAATTGTCGTTTATGGGACATCTCGACAAATGAAATCATGGACAAAGATAGATTTCGAAAGGGTTTGGGTGGCGCAGAGGAAGCCTATCAGCAAGTTGCGCAGCGGCTCGGGATTTTGCCGGAAAATGTCGCCGAGATCGATACCGCCGATTCTGCCATACAGGATTGAACTCCCAGTACAAAAATATTCCTGTTTTGAGTCAATGTTTGGCGTTTATCGTTAATAATGTTTGGATAGTTTGTTCGCGGTTTACATTTGATTATTGGTCTCGGACGGCAGAAGAAACGTAATACCATCCAATTCTTCGGTAACCAATACCTGGCACCCCAATCGCGATGTTGGTTGTAGGCCCCACGCAAGATCCAAAAGATCTTGTTCTTCTTCACTGGGCGTCGGTAGTCGGGCAAAACATGCTGCGTTTACAACTACGTGGCACGTGGAACATGCCATAGCCCCCTCGCAGGCGCCTTCTATGTCGATGTTGTTGGCCCAAGCGGCCTCTAAAACACTTGTACCCGCAGGAACTACTACAGGCGTTTCCGCACCTCCCGGAGACCTAAATACTATTCGCGGCATTTTTCAGCGGGCATGGGCATTATGCTGGTTTGTGGTCCGTTCGAAGATTTTGATCCACTCAGAAATTAGTATGTCGATGTCCCTGTCGGTTGTGTCCCAGCCCAGACTAATGCGGAGCGCGCAAAGGGCTTCCTTATCGTCTACGCCCATCGCGGTTAGCACGTACGGCGGTTCAATTCGCCCAGCGGAACAGGCTGACCCTGCGCTAACCTCCACCCCAGCGAGATCCAGTGAGATAACTTGTGTTTCTGAACTCACGCCAGGCATCATTAATTTTGACGTGTTGGGCAATCGATCCGCACCGAGCCCAAAAACCCGCAAATTCCCTGTAACCTCTCTAAGTCGCGTTTCCATCCTGTCGCGCATTTCAGACAGTTTCGTATAGCGGTCCATTCTTTCACCTGCGATGTGCGAAGTAACACCGAGTGCTGCTATGTGGGCAACACTTTCAGTGCCTCCGCGTAAGCCCCGCTCTTGCCCACCGCCTCGAATCATACAGCCGACAGTTTCAGGATCTCGGATAATCAACGCGCCAATTCCCTGAGGTCCGCCAAATTTATGCGCGGTTAACGCCATTGTATCCACACCTAAAGAATCAAAATCAACGGGTATCTTGCCTACGGCTTGAACGGCATCGCAATGTAATAATGCGCCGTGGCCATGTGCGATTTTGGTTGCTTCTCTGATTGGCTGGAGAACTCCGGTCTCATTATTGGCGAGCATAATGGCCACCATTTGCGGCGCATCTATTTCGAATAGCATCCGATCTAACGCGTCTAAATCGATAACCCCCTGCTTATTGACTGGTGTTTTCTTTGCCCCTGGACAGGCGTCAAGAATGGCTGGATGTTCAATTGCACTTACAAGGGTTTTCATAGGGTCACAATTGCGCATTACTTGATTGTCGGCCTCGGTACCGCCGCTTGTAAACACAACCTGATTTGGAGCGGCATTTACGAGCGTGGAAACTTGTGTTCGCGCGAGTTCGACCGTTTGCCTCGCTTTTTGTCCGGCTCCGTGGATAGACGAAGCGTTCCCTACAGTTTTCATGACATCTGTTAAGGCTCGAATGACCTCCGGGCGAATCTTGGTTGTGGCGTTATGGTCGAGATAAACACGGTTATTCATATTGGTTGCCAAATTCTTGTAACATTAATGTGATGCAAAGAATGACCTGGAATACACTTTTTGATATGCTTGAAAATCACGCCCTCGATTGTCTATATTCTGCCGGCTCACTTCCACCTTATGCAGCGTTGCACCTGCAACGTTCTAAGTAGAAAAGCTGGTTGAAATTTAGTTTTAGGCACGGGTTAGTCAACTAGAATTCTAAAGCAGCCTCGTAAGGTTGTAGAGGGTAAAGAGAAGTTAAAAGGAAAAGTTATATGCCGGAAGTAATATTCAACGGCCCAGAGGGCCGGATCGAAGGCCGTTATCACCCCAGCAAGGAAGAAAATCCGTCTATTGCTCTAATGCTGCATCCACACCCGCAATACGGCGGGACAATGAATAATCGTGTCAATTATCAACTCTTTCACTGTTTTGTGCGGCGTGGTTTTTCGGTTTTACGATTTAATTTTCGGGGAGTTGGTAGATCCCAAGGTGGATATGATGAAGGCGTGGGTGAGTTGTCGGATGCGGCTGCAGCACTCGATTGGCTTCAGGCCACCAATCCAGACGCTCCCCAGTGTTGGATCGGCGGCTTTTCATTTGGGGCATGGATAGCGATGCAACTTCTTATGCGAAGGCCTGAAATTACGGGGTTTATTTCCGTTGCTCCCCCCGCGAGCCTGTATGACTTTTCGTTTCTTGCACCGTGTCCTTCGTCAGGACTGTTTTTACATGGCTCAGAGGACAAAATTGTCCCACCTGAATCGGTGATTGCGTTAGCAGAAAAGTTAGCTCATCAGAGGGAAATTACTATAGATTATCGTGCTGTGGATGGCGCTGATCACTTTTTCAATGAAAAAATTGATGAAATGACGGAGCAGGTTGAGGATTATCTTAACGAAGTCATCATCGGTGTTAACCCTGTTCAGTCTGATATTCCGGCTGAGGACGAATTACAGTAGAAGTAACAATATATATAAATTGTCGGAGAATTTGACCACTGGTTCTCATCGACCCTATAAATAACGTATGAGCAACTTTGACGTGAGAAGGCTGCACGATTCGCTTGGGGTCGAAGTAATAGGGCTGGATCTTTCCAAACCACTAGAGGCAGAGACGAAGAAACAACTGGTTTCTGCGTGGATTGATCATCTTATTCTTCTTTTTCGCGATCAGGATCTATCACCGAGTGCGCAGCGGTCGTTTTGCGAGGAATTTGGTCCGCTCGGGGGCCGCCTTCGAAAGGCAGAGGATAGGCCGGAGGGTCGTGACGCTGATAATATAATGCTTGTCACTAACGTGCGTAAGAACGGTGTTCCAATTGGGTCCTTACCCGATGGTGAGATGTTTTTTCATCATGATAAGTGCTATGCGCCAGAGCCCGACTGGGGCACTATCCTTTACGCGATGGAAGTCACTCAAGTGGGCGGACATACGCTTTTTGCAAATATGTATGCGGCATGGGAGACCCTACCGGCTGATTTAAAAGACAGGATTGATGGTCGAAACGTTTTGCACATTTATAAGTATTTGCCCACAGAGAGGGTCGATCTTAAAGAGGACATCGATAAATATGACCATCACTGGCAACCCATAGTGGTAACACATCCGAAAAGCGGACGGCGTGCCCTTTACGTCAATGAATTGATGTCGGCACTGATTGAGGGATATGACGAGACGGAAAGTCGGAGAATTATAGACAAAATCAATAACCATGTTCGCAATGCCAATATAATTTATAATCATAAATGGCGCCGCGGCGATCTATTAATGTGGGATAACTGGTGCACGATGCACGCTCGGACTGATTTTCCGCGTGATCAAACCCGTATGTTGCGCCGATATACAATCGCTGGTCAAACGCTTAGTTCTTGATTTTAATCGTTATTTTTCATGATCCGAAGTTTCACTCGCTATCAGGCCAACGGCGCCTCTAAACTTTATTGATGTAACATCCAAAATTTGTGGTTAGATGCCCCGCTTTCAGCCAAACATTGAATTATCGGGACCAGCTCGCGGGGTCTTGTGGATGTTGATAGCATCGGTTTTTTACGCGTTAATTTATGTCGTCGTGCGTGGCTTGGCTGATAATTTTCCTGTCAATCAAATCGTTTTCTTCCGTGCGGTTTTAGGCTCTGCATTTATGCTTCCCTGGCTTTATTCCGCCGGTTTACGTGCCTTACATACTAAGAGAATAGGGGTTTACCTTTGGCGTATGTTGTTTAGCTATGTCGGAGCGTTAGCGTGGATGTATGGAATTGCTGGTATGCCGTTAGCCTACGCAAATGCGTTACTTTTTACGATGCCCCTTTTTACGGTGATCATGGCTGCTCTTTGGTTGTCCGAACGGCCAGGTTTTCAGAGATGGGCCGCGGTCGTTCTGGGTTTTGTGGGGGTATTGATGGTACTTAGACCAGGGATGATTGATGTTTCGTCGGCTGCCTTAGCGACACTTGTCGCCGCTGCAACTTTTTCCGCCGCGTTGATTGGGACCAAAATGTTAACAAATACAGAAAATCCAAATGCGATGGTCTTTTATCTCTATACCCTCATGATACCTCCCGCCGCTATCGGCGCTGCTTTCGGCTGGGTAAATCCCCAGTTAAGTGACATACCCCTTCTTCTTGGTTTGGGGCTATGCACGGTTGGAGCGCAACAGTGCCAAACTCGTTCATTCCGCGCGGCCCCCGCGAGTTTGGTTATCATCGTCACTTATATCCAGCTGCCGATAATAGCGCTTTTCGGTTGGTGGATATTTGGGCAGTCAACAAACCTCTGGACCTGGGCGGGGGCTGCAGTGATTTGCGTTAGTACCTATTATGTGAGTTACCGAGAGGGACGGGGCGCGCGTCGCGCGTCTAATTAGATCGGTTTATCCCGAAGTCTATTAATAGGAAGGGAGTGATGGAGTGGGAAAGGGACACGAAGACAAAGTGGCTGTAATCAAGGGCGCAGCAACCGGGATCGGCCAAAGGTATGCTATGCGACTGGCTGAGGAAGGAGTGAACATCGCTGTTGCGGATATTTCTGATAGTGAAGAGACAGTGTCTTTGGTATCCGAAACGGGACAACAGGGTCGCGGATACCGGTGTGACGTCACCGAAGTTGCGGATGTAGAATCTCTGGCTAAGGGTGTTTTTTCGGATTTTGGACGGTGCGATATTTTAATTAATAACGCGGGAATCTACCCCAATGCTTCTTTTGCAAACATCACCTTTGAAGATTGGCGTCGAGTGATGGCGGTAAATTTAGATGCGCTGTTCTTGACCGCTAAAGCTTTTACTCCCGGAATGCAGGAGCGCGGATGGGGAAGAGTAGTAAATGTATCGTCAAGTACCTTTTCAACGCCCGTGACGGGGTATGTTCACTATGTTTCCAGTAAAGGTGGTGTTGTTGGCTTTACCCGCGCATTAGCGACTGACCGTGCTTCGTTTGGGATTACTGTGAATGCTATATCCCCAAGCCTGGTTTCAACGACAGGCACACTGAAAACAGAACCGCGCACGCAGGAAAGATTTGTCAGTGGCTGATTTGCAGGCCATAAAGCGCGTTCTGCAGCCGGACGATCTTGTCCGCACCATCGCGTTTTTGACCAGTGATGATGCGGCGTTTATTACCGGTCAGACTATATATGTAGGCGGCGGCTGGGTGCGGACGTGAACCGTAAAATTTTGTATCTGTTCCTAAAATGTGAAGCCGGATTATCTTGGTTTTAAATATTAAACTATGGATTCCAGCCTTTGACAGCGACTGCTAAAAGTTACGTGCAACGAATTAAAATGGGAGTGCTCCATGGCATATGACTCACTTCGTCCTTGGCTTCAGGTGCTGGAGCAACAGGGTATGTTTAACTGGGTCGATAAGCCTGTCGACAAAGATTGGGAAATAGGGGCGGTGTTCCGGATGATCTTTCGCGGCATGGATGAGGGCAATCGGTATGGTATCGGCTTCCGGAACATTAAGGGATACGAGGGAGGCAGAGTAGTCGGAGGCGTCGTCGCTTCGTCCCGCAAAATGATTGCTACGGCCTTAGGTTGTGATGCCTCGCTCGACGCAATACACGACAAGGTCACAAGTGGCATGGAACATCCGATCGAGCCCATTGTTGTAGAAACGGGACCTTGTAAAGAAATAATTATCAGAGGCGATGATATTGATCTAACAAAATTGCCGGTACCTATTTGGACGCCAGAAAAAGATGCGGGTCCGTATTTGACCCCACTTTGGGTTACGAAGGACCCCGACACCGGACGCCGAAATATTGGTATTCGGCGTTGTCAAATAAAGAGTAAGGGTACGACGGGCATCCTTTTTGGCGCGCCCGATCGAGGTGGGGCGATACACCATGAAAAATATAAAAAACGCGGTGAACATATGCCTGCGGCGATCTTTATAGGCGGCGATCCAGTCCAGTACCTCGTTGCTCCAGCCCGTTATGGAGCAGACGAGCTTGCCGTTGCTGGTGGTATCCGGGGCGAGCCAATAGAATTGGTAAAATGTGAAACGGTAGACCTTGAGGTTCCCGCGCAGGCTGAGATCATCATTGAGGGTGAGGTTTTAATTGACCACACTGAACCGGAGGGACCGTTTGGTGAGTTTACTGGCTATATGGCCGGCGGCCGCGAGGGCCCTGTATTCAGGGTAAAGTGCATAACCCATCGTCGTGATCCCATCGTAATGGGTGTGATAAGCCAGTTTCCCCCCTCAGAATCGTCAATGATCAAGCGTGCGTTACTTGAGGCAGGGCTAAAAAAACATTTGGCGGTAGACTTGAACTTACCAGGTATACACGATGTTCACGCTCTGGAGGCAGGAGGCGGTACGGCGACACTTTGGATCAGCGCAAAAAAAATGTATTCGGGTCACGTCGACCAGATTGCTTTTGGCACCATGGGGCATTTTGGAATGAGTTATTTTAAGTGGATCGTAATTTCTGATGACGATATCGATATTAATGATCCATTTATGCGGGATTGGGTGATGGCGTGGCGGGTGCGTCCGGACAAAGACATCAAAATAATACCGTCCACGGCTTCGGTGGAGCTCGATCCGTCTTCATTCGAGCCAGGGAAGACCCAGGCAGATATTACAGGTACGAAGATGATAATCGATGCAACGCGTAAATGGGAGTATCCGGCAGTTTCATTGCCTCCGGAAAAAACAATGCGTCAGGTTGAAAAAGACTGGGGAGAATACGGGTTGCCGCCGCTCGATGAATTAAAACTCCCAGCGGAAAGTTAGTTCGGCTTGAGTGCGTTTAGAATGTCGGGTTCTGTTTTCCATACGACTGCGAGAGAGAAGCTTAGCCTTGGGTGGAGCTAACTGATCCACATAAATTTAATTATTGTGTTGCTGTCCAATAAACCTTCAGTTTTTCTCCGCGACCAACATCACGTTGGTTAGGCGGCCCTCCCGAGCACTTTTTTGCGAGTTTGCCCGCCGCTCGGGATAATCAGCCCCCCTCACCATTTCCAAGGTGAGAGGCGATTTGACACCTTTTCCTTTTGGGAAGGGGTCTTGGTTTTCTGCTTGACGTCTCGCGTTTTCGTCTACCCACTCAAGAATTGTAAAACCGGCTTCTTCAAGAAGACTACGCATACGCTGCGGTGACATCAGAAAGTTGTATGATTTGTCTCGTGCCCAAGGCAGCGGATAGTAGGGTTCCCCA
This sequence comes from Pseudomonadota bacterium, assembly GCA_036336685.1. Classification (GTDB taxonomy): domain Bacteria; phylum Pseudomonadota; class Alphaproteobacteria; order MPNO01; family UBA830; genus JAYZQT01. The sequence continues at coordinate 4,519 of JAYZFO010000033.1, read as the reverse complement.
TTAGGTCCCTGGCCGAGCTCGCTTATTGCGACCACGCCACCCGGGATTAGCACACGATTGATTTCCGAATAGAGCGTCGAACGATCCTCTATATTCATCGTAACGTTTAAAGCCCATACCATGTCAAAATAGCCGTCTGTATAGGGTAGTGACGTCGCATCACCACAATCAAATTGCAGACGCCCAGAAAGGCCTACTTTTTCACTTAATAGTCGAGCTACATTGATATACGCAGGCGTAATATCAATCCCAGTGACACGACAACTAAACTCAGTAGCAAAATATCTGGCTGGTCCGCCAATGCCGCATCCGATATCCAACAGTGTCATGTCTGCGCTAATTTCTGCCAGAGCAGCATGCAATTGTGTTTGACGCAAACCCCCGCCGTGGATTTGGTCTGCCGGGCCGAGTACTTCTGGCGTCCAGCCTGAAGGGGGAATGCCGGCCTCTTCCAGGGCCTCAATAATGTGATTACCCAAGTTCGGGTCTGCCGTGTTATCCGAAATAATGGCATCGGAAACTTCGTTCATGAAAGTTCCAATTCGGCGGCTTCCATTTTTGCTAGCGCCCAGACCCGATTTATTGGGGTCCGGCTACGCAGAAGTTCCTCCGCTATTTCCGCCCTTTCCTCTTTACCAAGAACTTCATACTCGCCCATCGAGGCTGCGATAGCGGTTCGCTTCGCGTTATCTTCCATAAAATAAACGCCCGCAGTCATTTCCTCTATATCAGGACCCGTAACGACTATTCCGTGTGCGCGAAGAAGTAACGCCCGCGAATGGCCAAGTGTTTTTGTCATATCGCGTCCACGTTCGATAGAATTAATCAACCGTGCATCTGGGTGTATTGGTATCTCGTCCCCGAAGATGGATGCCATAAAATAAGTCGGTTCTAGGTTGTGTTCCGACATTGAAAAGCTCGTCGCGTTGTGAGTATGGAAGTGAGCAACAGAATTGACGTCGGCTCTCTCTTTGTAGACCTCTAAATGAATAGGCAACTCACCGGGTAATTTGTTTTCTGCCCCGATTAGATTTCCATCCAAATTACATTTGAGAAAATCGTTTGGGTAGGAAAGTTTTCTTAATTCATGTGGGGTCATCAACACTACATTCGGGTCTTCGGTCCGCGCGCTAATGTGACCAAATCCATCGACAAAGCCACGCGCATAAAAAAAACGCCACGCAGTGCTGAGCTTTTCTCGGAGAGTTTTTTCTGTATCGACCACCGCTATTCTGCCTCATTAGGTGTCATTGGGTATAATTGTATTAGCATAGATTGGGGACGAACAGAGCCTAACAAATGTTTTTAGTCCGAGTTTTACGAGTCTATCAAAATAGGTGCGACTTCGTCCCAGACGCCGTCGCCTCGCTGCTTCAGACGGTCATCGTATGTTGCCGGTTCAAAGGCTGAAATTGCTGCTGCATAGCTCGGCCGCTCGCGTATCCGACTAAACCAACTAGAGACATTGGGTAGACCTGTTTCCCACATTGGCGATAGCCCTAGTCGGTCTAAACGCTCTAAATATGGAGTTAGGCAGACCTCTGCAAGGGTATACATATCGCCGGCTAGCCATTTTTGGTTTTTCAAATGAGCCTCTAGGTCAGTTAACAATCGATCGTGCATACGCACTGCATTCTGTACAAATGGAACTTTAAAACGATCCACTAGAATACGACGTTGACGTTCGGCGCGTGCTTGGTCTGGCATGTTAGCGAGCCTTTGTTCAAAGGCTGCATCATCTTTAAAACCGGCACGCAATTGTTTTGCGAAGGTAGCCGCAAAGGAAATAGAAGCACACGCGATATGAAGGCCCTCATCCGGAATTCGGGCCCACTGACGCATACGGGCGCGTTCGACTAGATTACCAGGTCGCAGAGGTATTGAAGGGTATTTTTCGTCTAAGTATTCGCAAATAAGAGTCGATTCTGTGATGATTTTACCGTCGTCGATGAGTGTTGGCACAAGGCCCTTGGGGTTAATCGACAGATATTTGTCATTCGTTTGTTCACCTGAAACGAGGTTTATATGGTGGCTCTGCCAATCTAGATTTTTTTCCGAAAGGGCAATCCGTACTTTCTGTGCACACACCGAGATGTCATTATGATACAGCTCAAGCATTCGCCATTCTCCCGCTGGTGTTATATCTGGATCGATTGTAAGAATATCTCAACTATACAACACTAGCCTGTGCAAAGTGAGAGAAGTGGGTCATGAAATTCGGGTTGTTTTATCTGCCTACATACCTTCCGGGTACCGAGACGCTGAATAAACGTATGCACAACATCGTTGAGCAGGTCGAGTATGCTGACCAGGTGGGGATAGACTACGCGTGGATGGTAGAACACCATTTTGTGCGGCACGGGGGCTTTCTATCGGCAAACTATTCCTTTCTGTGTTATCTGGCGGCAAGGACTAATAGAATTCGTTTAGGTACGGGCGCGACTGTGTTACCGCTAAATGACGCCGTCCGAGTTGCCGAACAGGCAGCAACGTTGGATCAACTTTCAAACGGCCGGCTCGATTTTGGTGTCGGGCGTGGTTTTATACGAGACGAGTTTGATGCCTTTGGCGTTCCAATGCGGGAAAGCCGCGAACGAGTCGAGGAGGGAGTGGACCTCGTTAAAAACGCGTGGTCGGATGCCCCATTGGAGTATGAGAGTAAATTTCGGCCAAAAATGTCCGGGCTTAACGTGCTACCCAAACCCTATCAGGTTCCCAATCCACCAATTTGGAATGCGTGCCTCATGTCGCCCGAGAGTTTTGAATGGACGGCGAGGGAAGGGCACAATTTACTTTACGTGGCCTATCACGTTGATCACCCCATAGCTACAGAGCGTATAGGGTGGTACACGGAGGCGCTGGCTAAGTATGGTCGCAATCAAAATGAACACGAGGTGTGTTGCGTTTATCACGCCTATTTTCTCGAAGATAGTGATAACGAGCGGCTCAAACAGGCAGTAGAGGGGCCAATGGATGAATATGCTGCCGCAGGTATTGAAGCGGCGAGTAAACCGCCCGATCCAGAGGCTTATAAGGGTTATGACCGGCGCGAGGCGGGGCAGCAGCAGCTTAACTTTGAGAGGTATTTTCCGGGGCGAGTGGTTATGGGGGGTCCTGAACAGGTGGTTGAAAGAATCCAAGAATTACGCCGAATAGGGATAACTCAGGTGTCTTTTCTAATAGATTTTGGTTCTTTGTCGCAAAACCAAATAATGAAGTCGCTCAAAATATTCGGTGAGAAGATATTACCTCGTGTTCGGGACATTTGAGTGGCTGGTCCGTTAAATGAAATTTGTGTTCTAGATTTAACGTCTGTTGTTTTGGGTCCACTTGCCACGCAAAACCTTGGGGACATGGGCGCAGACATTATTAAAGTTGAAGCTCCCGCGGGCGACACAACTCGGTATACGGGACCCAAGCGCTCTGAGGACATGTCAGCCTTATATATGGGCCTTAACCGCAATAAACGTTCTATTGTGTTGGACCTAAAAATTAATGCCGCCAAGGAAGCGTTGTGGAAGCTAATTGACCGCGCGGATGTTTTTCTCCATTCCATTCGACCGGAAGCGATTGAGAGGCTTGGTTTTGGGTTTGAGGCGGTCCTCGCTCGAAACGAAAGGATTGTTTACGCGGGTGTTCATGGCTTTGGATTGGACGGACCGTATTCCGGGCGGCCCGCATACGATGATGTGATTCAAGGGCTTAGCGGTAGCGCTGATTTGATGGCCCGGCTTGTCGGAGAACCGCGTTACATGCCGACTATTATAGCGGACAAGACATGCGGTTTGGTAACCGTGAACGCAATATTAGCGGCGTTGTTTGAGCGGGAAAGGTCGGGTAAGGGACAGTTTGTTGAAATACCTATGTTTGAAACGATGGTGGCGTTCAACATGGCGGATCATATTTTTGGTTATAACTTCGAACCGCCGGAAGGGCCTATGGGATATACCCGTGTTCTCACACCGTCCCGTCGACCGTATAAGACGTTGGACGGCTACATTTGTTTGTTGGCCTATACCGATACACAATGGGCGCAGTTTTGGTTGGAGGTTGGTAAACCAGAACTCAAGGACGACCCTAGATTCAGCACACTTTCGCGGAGAGCCGATAATATCGAAGCGGTTTACACCCTTGCCAGCGAATTTGTCTCCACGAGGACGACTGCCGAATGGTTAAAGACCCTTCCAAAACTCGAAATACCTTGTGGAGAAATCGTTGAGATAGAAGATATACCCGACGATCCTCATTTGCGGGCCGTAGATTTTTTTCGTTCGATAGAACACCCTACGGAGGGGCGCATAAAGTTGGTAGACTTTCCAATAAACTTTAGCCGGACACCAACTAAACTGAAAAGGCTGCAGCCAAAATTAGGCCAAGATAGTGCGGAGATATTGAAGGAATTGGGGTATAAAGAGGCAGAAATAGATGAACTTCGTTTAATCGGCGCGACAAATTAATTAACTAAGAGAATTGAAATGGAAACCTTAGGTATCGGTCTTTACTGGGATGACCTGGAAAT
>JAYZFO010000032.1:0-11272 GCA_036336685.1 Pseudomonadota bacterium | reverse complement strand
TGCTGGCATAATTGACGCGTCCGCTATTCGAACACCCTCAACACCATATACCTTCGCTGAGGGGTTTGTAACAGCACCGGGGTCGTCGGGTGCACCCATACGGTTTGTGCACGACGCATGATAATGACCAAAAACGGTTTGAGAAATCCACTCCGTCAACGCACTGTCATCCGTCGCAAGGTCCTGTATGGACGGGCCGTCCGCCATCATTGTTTTGATGATTGCCCGCCGCGCTGCTCCCGAAAAATCCATGACTAAGCCACCAAGCCAAGTCTTAACAGCGTTGGATTTGTTATAAATCGCATACTGTCTGGCTCTATCGCTATAGCTGATCGGAAAGACATCTGTAACATATTTCTGGACCGCACTCTTCTCCTGGAGTTCTGTCAATTTCCGCACACCGATCTTAAGGCGTTCCATGTCTCGTGAATCAGAGCACATATTAAAATCTACCATCGGTTCTGCCGAGGCATTCTTGGGGTTTAGGCGAATTTCCCCTGTCGAGTATGATTTGTTTACCCACATCATTAGTACTCCCAGTCTTTCGCCGATGGAGTGCCAAAATGATTTGTTCATAGGGATCATGTACATGTCACCTGAAGGACATTCCTCAAAACCCGAAGACCAACGAAGACCCGCATACATGGGAGGACGTAAATTGGACGGAAGCCGTCCACTTCGTTTCGTGTAACAACCGAAGTTTACTCCGGGGTGTTCCATAAGGTGTTTTCCAACACCCTGCCTATCAGCGACAACTTCGATATTCTGGTCTAAAAGTTCCGACGCTGGTCCGACACCAGACCGCAGGAGCAAGGCAGGGGAATGCAGGGCGCCACAGCTTATTATTAACTCGTTTGCATGCAAATCAAGGGTTTCGCGGGTGTTGTATATTCGCAAGCCCGTAGCCTTCTTCCCCGAAAACAAAATTCTTTCCGCACTATAATTACCAATAATTTGAAGATTTTGGCGACGCCTGACTTCCGAAGACAGGTAAGTATTGGCCGTAGATTCTCTGCGACCCAGGGCATTTGCCACGGCTATCGGAAAGTAACCGTCCTCGAAAACACCATTTTTATCTTCTATGTTTCGCCATCCCATAGCCTCGGCTGCTTCCATAAAGCCCTTTGTGAGGCCCGGCCATAATTCTTCAGGAACCCGCTTAAGAAGAAGTGGCCCGTCTTTACCATGAAGAGGCCCGTCGAAATCCAAGTCTGTTTCAACCTTGCGGAAATACGTTAGAACATTTTCCCAGTTCCAACCCGTCGCGCCCCGCGCTTCCCAGTCGTTGTAATCGCTCGGAAGCCCCCTTATTGAAATCATCCCATTTACGGATGACCCTCCCCCAATGACACGCCCCTGAGCGTATCGGATTATCTTCCGATTGTCGGGGGCGTTGGAAGGCCTTGGCGAGAAGTACGCATTTTGGTCCCAGGTATATCTTGGGTTGCTATGAGCAGTGCCAGGAAAGAGATCTCGGATCTCTTGAGGCTCCTCGTCAGCAGTAAAATCCGGACCGGCCTCCACTAGCAATACATCGTTTTTAGGGTTTTCTGACAATCTACTTGCAACCACACAGCCTGCCGATCCACCGCCAACTATTATGTATGCAAACTTTTTTTGTTCGACTAAGGGCACAGTATTCTCCAAAAACCGAAAAGAATTTCTATGATAGTTTATTCTTTATAAGGACCATTATGGTTGAAGCCTAATTTGAACGATGTGACGCCAATGTTCAATTTGGATGTTGGCCTATATGATTTGATAGTGTTGGGAGCGGAAAAGCCACAAAAGGGCGCTTGTTAATAGGCTTGTGTTTTATCAGAGCTTAACGCTCTTTAACTAGCTATCGTCTCTCAGGTGGTTGCCGAACCTTGAGGATTAAATACTCTTTTTATTCCAGTGCTAATTAAAATTAAAGCTGACTTAATTCCAAGACGTGTAAGTATCCCGATCGACAGTGGGATGAGGATTATTGACCAAATCCCCCCACGATAGTGCTTCCAGAAGTATCGACAAAATCCTTTGGCTTTCTGCCATTCTACCCACACTCGACTTGCCTGGCTGCTACTCGCGTGGTGGATTGCTTCAGCCGTCGGAACATAAAATATGGGTACTTTTGCCCGGTGTAGCCTCATACAAAAGTCAAGGTCCTCCACGTGCAAAAAATAACCTTCATCAAGTCCGTTAAACTCTTTGTACGTTTCGATGGGGAGCATCATGCATGCCCCTGTTATAGCTTCGACGCGTGTGGTCGTTGTGGCAGGTATATGGTGTTGGTTGAGATCAAATTTGCGGAATAAACGCGGTGCGACGGCAGAGAGGTGAATAGCAGAAACCAGCGCTGTGATTGGCGTTAGCAGAGACCTCTTGGATCCACGCTGCGCTTGGCCATTTGGATCACAGACCCGTCCACCAAACATCCAATGCCCCTCCCTTGACGAGGCCTCTGCAACGAGATTTGGGACAGCCATTTCCGAGAGACAACAATCGGGGTTTAACAGCAACAAATAACGGCCTTGTGCGACGTCTGATCCAATATTGCAGCCGCGGGCGAACCCGACGTTACCGTGGCCGGAAATGATACGTAGTTTTGGGTTTTCTTCAGCACAGCGGAAAAGTTCCTTGATAACGCTAGGCGTATTACCGTTATCAACAAGAATTAATTCCTTAATCCCCGCTTGGCTACGTTCAAGTGCCGCGTTGACCGCTTCGAATAATATTGGGCCCGTCCAATATGAAACCATTACGATACTTACTTCGTCACTCATTTCTCCACTCGAGAGAGTGGGGGATCCAGTGGAGGCTGGTTTCGTGGTCTCCAAAATTCAATTTCCCTTAAGCGTTATTGTATTTGTTCCTAGTTTTTTACACTTAGTTTGAGAGTGCAACGTTTCTTTTCTGTGTGGGATGTTTCCTCATGTGTAATTTAATAAATGTTCAAACTAAGTAGACCTATTTTAGAATTTAGAGCCGATCACATATCGAGAAGACAACGTATTATTGCTTATGCATTATCTTTTCCGAGTTTGAGTGTTCGCTTTCTAGACTTGCACAATTGGGATTTGTTGGGTTAGTTGACCGCATGTTGCCTAACAAAATGTGAATATATGACTGTATTTGTAACGGGTGGTGCAGGTTTTATTGGCTGCAACTTTATACTCAAGTGGTTTGAAGAAACTAATGAGCCTGTGGTGAATTTAGATAAGCTCTCCAATCCTAATAACAAATATAATCTCGAGTTCATTCCTGAGGGCCAGAATCATGAATTTGTCCACGGGGATATATTGGATAGCCAGTTAGTTAGTCAATTAATCAAAAGAAATACTCCTCGTGCGGTTATCAATTTTGCTGCGGAATCCCATGTCGATAAATCAATAGAGGGTCCCTTGGAGTTTGTTGAGAACAACGTTCTAGGTACTGTTCGTCTCCTTGAGGTGGTGCGCAGCTATTGGGACGCGCTCCCCGAGGACGAAAAAAATTTATTTCGGTTCGTCCATATTTCCACTGACGAAGTTTATGGTGCCTTAGAACCCTCCGACCCATCTTTTACAGAGCTAAATAGGTATTTCCCCAGCAGTCCATACAGCGCAAGCAAAGCATCCTCGGACCATTTCGTGCATGCTTATAATCACACTTACGGTGTACCCACGTTAATCACAAACTGCTCAAACAATTATGGCCCACTTCAGTATCCCGAAAAGTTAATTCCGCTCGTAATTATGAATGCCTTAAACAATAAAGAACTTCCTATTTATGGTGATGGAAAACAAGTTAGAGATTGGCTTTATGTGACCGATCATTGTACCGCCATAAGGTGTATCCTAGACCAAGGTGCCGTGGGGCAGTCGTATAATATTGGTGCTTCTAGCGAACTCTCAAATATCGAACTGGTGCACATGGTGTGTTCGTTTCTTGATAAGAAAAACCCGCGTCCTGACAAACAATCATATTCCGCACTGATCAAACATGTTGAAGATCGACCCGGCCACGATCGCAGATACGCCGTTGATTACACAAAGTTAGAGAATACCCTAACGTGGAAGCCTTCTGAAGAGCTTAAGTCCGGTATTGAAAAGACTGTGAACTGGTATTTACATCATCAGGAATGGATCCAAAATGTAACAGGGGCTAACAATGAAGGAGGAAGAGCCAACGCCCATGACAATATTACTTTTAGGCGCTAACGGTCAGATTGGATCCTCGCTGCGTTCCCGCTTGGCCACCTTGGATAAAGTTATAGAGGCAACCCGGGACGATGTTGACCTGTCAAACCATGGATTGCTCCTAAAGAAGTTAAAAATGTACAAGCCCCAGATCGTCGTAAATGCGGCTGCTTATACCGCTGTAGATAAGGCGCAAGAGGAGCAAGAAGACGCCTTTTCGGTAAACTCAGGCGCTGTTCAATGTATTGCAGAGTGGGCTAAAGAAAACCAAGCCTTGCTCATACATTACTCGTCAGATTACGTTTTTGATGGAAAAAATAAAAAGCCCTATGTTGAGACGGACCAAGCGAACCCATTGTCGGCGTACGGGGAAAGTAAAATGGCTGCGGATCAGGCAATTGCCTCGAGTGGATGCCTCCATTTAATTTATAGAACCAGTTGGGTGTACAATAATAATGGGCGTAACTTTGCGGAAAAGATTTTGCGCCTAGCGCGACAGCGAAACACTTTAAAGATTATTGGAGACGTGAGCGGCAGTCCGACCCACGCGGATTTGATAGCGGACGTAACGATTTATTGTTTGCGGTTTTATTTGAATTCACCAGGGGATGAGAGAGCAAAGCTCTCCGGCCTCTACCATCTTACACCAGGGGGGTCGACTTCGTGGTATGGTTTTGCCATGTATTTGATTGCAGGAGCTATCAACGGTGGGGCAACGTTGGCGTGTGCGCAAGAATCGATTTTTTCGGTTCCGAGTTCCGAATACAACCAAGGGGCAGCGCGACCAATAAATTCAATTCTTTCTTGCGACAAAATTAAACAGACATTTGGAATTAATTTGCCGGTGTGGGAGGTGCACGCTGACAACTTTCTCAAAGCCTGGATTGCGGGACAGGTTAATGCAGCGTAAAGGGATTGTTTTGGCGGGGGGGTCGGGCACACGACTTTACCCGATTACAAAGGCAGTCTCTAAGCAACTTTTGCCCGTCTATGACAAACCTCTAATTTATTATCCCCTGTCCACGTTGATGTTATCGGGTATCAGGGACATTTTGATTATTACGACGCCTCAGGATTTGCATCTGTTTCAGCAACTTTTGAGCGATGGGAGCGGTTGGGGTGTAAATATACAATACGCTGTGCAGGCTAATCCAAACGGTATTGCTGAGGCTTTGATAATCGCAAAATCTTTCATTGGTAATAGCAACATAGCTCTAATATTGGGTGATAATATATTTTACGGCCATAATTTTTCAACAGTAGTCGCATCAGCAACTAGTCGAATTGAAGGTGCTACGATATTCGCTTATCACGTCAATGATCCAGAAAGGTATGGTGTGGTTGCGTTTGATGATCAAAAAAAAGTGACCGGTATAGAAGAGAAACCAAAAAGTCCCCAATCTAATTACGCGGTCACTGGATTATATTTTTATGATAACGATAGCGTAGAATATGCGGAAACAATAAAGCCCAGTTCACGGGGTGAGCTCGAAATCACCGATTTAAACAATTGTTACCTCGATACCAAACTATTATATGTGGAGGTTTTGGGAAGAGGCTTTGCATGGTTTGATGCGGGGACCCACAAGTCAATGTTAGAAGCAAGCCAATTTATTGCCGGGATAGAAGCGCGCGGCGGGCAAAAACTTTGTTGTCCAGAAGAAATCGCATACAATCAGAATTGGATAGATGATTCGATGCTTGAGGAACAGGCTGAGCGTCTGAGAAAAAGTCCCTACGGCGAATATTTATTGAGTCTCCTCAACGAAACACCCTAAAATGAAAGTAACACCGTTAAAAATTCCAGATGTCCTGATATTCGAGCCAACCATCTTTGACGACGAAAGAGGATTTTTCTTTGAGAGTTTTAATCAAGAAATTTTTCAAAGGCACCAATCTCGTCAGGTTACGTTCGTACAAGATAACCAATCCCAGTCTGTCGGTGGCGTATTACGTGGGTTGCATTACCAACTTCCCAAACCGCAAGGAAAACTTCTTCGCGTCTTAGCCGGGGAAATTTTTGATGTTGCGGTCGATATCCGTTCTCGGTCTTCGACTTTCGGTGAGTGTGTTTCTCACGTAATAACATCGGAGAACAAAAAACAAATTTGGATACCCGAGGGGTTTGCCCACGGTTTTTATGTTCTAAGTGAATGGGCGGATGTTTTATACAAAACAACAGATTATTATTCACCAACTGATGAAAATGGTATTGTGTGGAATGATCCAAAGCTTGGTATCGATTGGCCTATAAGAACGCAACCTATCTTGTCAAAGAAAGATTCTGATTTGCCCAACCTTGATACTGCTTTGCATTTTGATGGCCCGTGAAGGCGCAACGTAAAATTTCGTTTTCCCTCTGCGCGAAATAAAATTTTAGAACTATATTTCAGAGACATGGTGTCGAAATTTTGGAATTGATCAAACCCCGAACGTTAATAATGTCTTTTTAATTATTTTACTTGGCCTTTCAAAAATTAGTTTACCAATTGTAGTTGCAAGCCAAGCGTAAATTATATTGAAGGGTCGCGGTAATATAAGGATCGGCCGTATAAAAACCCTATAAGAGGTTGTGTTGCGAAACTGGCTATCAAGCAAACGCAGAGATTCTTTTACATAAGGACTTTTATAACGCACCTGTTGCAACAAGTAATATGGCAGAAAATAGATAAAAACTTTAATTTCCAAGGCTTTGTAATATTTTCTATTTAAAGATTTTGAAAAATTTTCTTGTATTAAATTTAGTAAATTTACGGCAAAAACCTCCGACGGATTATAGCCGCGAGAGCCTCTATCTGTCTCTTCGATCACTAAATTGTTTCCACCATTATCGCGCTGGACGGCGATACAGTATTTCTTAACGTAAATATTTTTAACCGACGTTAACGCGGCGTGCAGTACAATAGGGACCTGAACAAGTTGGCTGCCAACAAATTCGTATGGGTCTATCGCTTTAATTTTTCGCCGGTTAACTATTATCGAAGAGATCAATGTAAGTTTTACAGCTAGTTTTGAGATAAAAGCCCCAGCGATTACGTATTTCGTATATTTTTCTGCAGACCAAGGCCTTTCGCGAGTAGCGTCATGGCTAAAACCGAAGGCTGATAGAAAAACCACACCACACTCACCATGTTTTTTGAGTATCTGCAATATGTATGTGAGGCTACCACTCGTAAAAAGATCATCGTCTGCTAAAACCAGCACGAATTCACCGTTTCCACTATCAAAGCATTTCGCGATATTATAATCCGAACCCATGTTCCTATCAGAAACTAAATAATCTAACTTAAGCCCATTATTTCTGTGACAATTAACAATATCCCTTGTCGTGTCGGTGCTGCCGTTGTCAGAAATTAGGATTTGTACTAATCCCGGCTCGACACTTTGGAGTTCATCTCTGAGGTTTGCGAGACACCTATCGAGGAAGGTTGCACGGTTCCAGGTTGGGATTGCTATTGTGAGTAGTGGGTTCATTGTTCGAATATCAATATTTCAGTAATAGCCCTAAAAACAATAGCGGTATTGGAGAAAGTACCCCAATAATAACAGAAACAGTGTAACGTTTGCGACTACATTTATGGTTTTGAAAACGTGATGCAGAACGACAGCGTGGTAATATACGATTTGGACGGTACGCTGGTTGATACCGCGCGTGTTGTTACAGAAATACTTAACCAAATGAGAGAACAGGATAATAGAGCTCATTTGCGTCTAGAAAATGTACGTCCGTTGACTACAAAAGGGGGGACAGAAATGATACGAATCGCGTTGAATTGCCCGTCCAACAAGGTTACCGAAAAATTAGGAGAGTTTCGTGAAATATACAAATTAAAGGAAACAAGCGAGGCGATAGTTTTCCCCGGAGTTAAGAGTGTGCTGCGACGATTAAAACGAGAGGGTGTATCTTTAGCTATTTGCACCAATAAGCCAAAAAGCTTAGCAGTCAAAACCCTTAAAGAAACGAAACTCTATGATTTCTTTGATCTTGGGGTTTACTACGATGAATTAGGAAGAAATAAACCTAATCCCGATCCGCTTTTTAAAATTATAGATTATTTTGGTCTTCCAAAGTCCGCATTTGTTTTCATAGGCGATACGAAAACAGATCTTTTAGCGGCAACACGGGCTGGATTAAGGTTTATATTTTTTGATAGTGGATATGATCCCCAAATGACATCCAGAATGGGTTTGGAGATTATTTCAAACCATCCAACAATTTTCTTTAAGATAAAATAAAAGTGTCCATAACCTCATAGATACCTATCGGAACCGCTCTAGAACTTGTTTGTAAAACTTTCTATGGCGTCGAGTACGTAGTCCAAATGAGCTTGTGTGAGTTCAGGATAAACCCCTATCCAAAATGTTCGGTCCACAACAATGTTGGAATTTTTTAGTGTTCCGCTAACCTTATATTTCTGCCTGCTCATATATGGTTGACGAACTAGGTTACCCCCAAAAAGAAGGCGCGTGCCAATATTCTTTTGGTTCAGTTCAATTACTAATTCATCGCGGGTGAACGGAGCGTCGTCACGTAAAGTTAGCGGGAAACCGAACCAGGACGGTTCTGAACCCAAAGTCGCTTTGGGTAATATAAAAAATTTTTCAAGGGCTCTAAAACCCTCGAAAAGTATATTAAAGTTTTTATTTCGAGTTTCGATAAATTGCGGAAGATGCTTGAGCTGTGCCAAGCCAACCGCTGCCTGCATATCAGTTATTTTCAAGTTGAAGCCGAGATGTGAGTAAATATATTTATGGTCGTAACCCCTGGGTAAATCGCCCAATTTCCAGTTAAACCGCTTATTACAAGTATTTTCTTTGCCAGGTTCACAATAACAATCTCTACCCCAGTCTCGGAACGATTCCATAGCTTTGGCAATGTGGTTGTTATTTGTGAAGACTGCGCCACCCTCGCCCATTGTTATATGGTGAGCCGGATAAAAGCTCAGAGTTCCAATGTCACCAAAAGTTCCCACATGCTGCCCACCAACTCGCGCACCAAGTGCGTCGCAGCAGTCTTCGATTAGCCAGAGATCGTGCTGTTTACAGAGATCCTTAACTCGGGATACATCAAAAGGGTTTCCCAAAGTATGTGCTATAACCACACCGCGGGTTTTATCTGTAATAGCGGCCTCTAGGGCGCAAACGTCGATATTGTAAGTAGGTATGTCAACGTCGACAAAGACCGGGATTAGTCCATACAAAAGTATTGGATTAACTGTGGTGGGGAAGCCAGTAGCACATGTGATAATTTCATCGTTAGGCTGCAGTGCTCTTCTTTTTAAAGTATGGGATGTAAGTGCTGACACGGCGATAAGATTAGCCGACGAACCCGAATTGGCGGTCATGGAGCGTCGAACCCCAAGATAAGCAGATAGTTGCTTTTCAAATGACGTATTGAAGCGTCCCGTCGTTAGCCAAAAATCTAATGCCGAATCTACTAACGAACGCATATCGGTTACATCATAAACTCTGCCAGAAACCGGAACACTTGGCCGCTCAGGTAGAAACGTTTTTGACGAATTTGAGGCATCATAATACTGACCGACCAACTCTAATATTTGGGCCCGCAATTCATCAGCGTTTGGGTCCAATTTATTTACCATCACCAAGACCCACTAATTCATCTTTCACGTTTTCTTCGATTAGCTTTATTTGCGATAGAGTTATGTCTTCCATATTATCGCCCTCAGCGCTCGCGCGATACCATTGGGCTGTAATAGCTATCGCTGTCTGAAAATTAAAAACCGGATGCCAGCCGAGTAAATTATTAGCCTTTGAAGAGTTTAGAACGAGGGTGCTTGTTTCGTGCAGTGTGTTGACACTATTAGAAATTTCGATTTTTCCTTTACCTAGAGCTTTTACTAGTGAGGTGGCAACTTCTCTTACTGAATGAGTTTCCCCCCCATCCGGACCAAAATTCCAAGCGCCTTCAAAACCATCCCCGTTATTGTATAGAAGTTCTGCCAATTTTAAGTACCCCAAAAGAGGATCTAACACGTGCTGCCAAGGTCGAAGGGCTTCTGGGTTGCGCAGTCTAACGACGCTTTTCTGACCAATACAGCCCCGAACAATGTCGGGAATAAGACGATCATCAGACCAATCGCCACCCCCTATTACGTTGCCCGCACGGACGGTAGCAATGTGTGCTGGGTGCTTATCTTTTCCAAAAAAACTACGTCTCATGGCTTGCGTTGCCAATTCTGTACAACTTTTACTGGCACTATAGGGGTCGTGGCCTCCCAACTCGTCTAACTCATGATAGCCTAGTACCTGTTCTTTATTTTCATACACCTTGTCGCTCGTAACAATTAAGACCCCGTGAACCGAAGGAGATTGGCGAATGGCATCTAATAAAGAAACAGTGCCTAAAACATTCGTTGAAAATGTTTCTATAGGTGCTTCGTAAGATTTTCGTACAATGGCCTGTGCTGCCATATGAATAACAATTTCTGGTTTTTCAGAAGACAGGAGGTTCTTTAAGACTTCACGGTTATTTATGTCTTCTGTAACGAAGGAGCCGCGGTTATAAAGCTCAAGAATGGTATAAAGATTTGGCTCTGTTTGGGGTGCTAGGGCAATCCCAGACACATTTGCGCCCATATCTGAGAGCCAATAAGCGAGCCAGGCTCCTTTGAAACCCGTTTGACCTGTTAATAAAACTTTTCGTCCGCGCCAAAATTTTCGCATTGATTGCTTCTTCGTGGAGTATAGAAGGCTTTGAAGCCCTAAGAACTTTTTATCTTATTAAACCCCATAGGTTGGTTCAGATTTCTCACGCCCGCGTGTGCGTCGCCTTATCACATTATTTTAATATGTAATGAAGAGTTTTATGAATCTTTGATATGAATTATATATAGTTAAGGTCAAATTACCTTCTGAAGGCAGTCTATAGAGTCATACTAAAGTAAATTTATAGCGATGCTGTGCCGCACTATAAACTTTCTACCTCGTCATACTAATGTCTATGATGAAACGCATACAAGAAAAGCTAGTCACCTAACTATGGCGGTATTTCGGGGTTTGAACTGCTTCAGGTTCCAATTCGGAATTATATTTCGTTTAAAGCCGAGGGAAGATGAATAATAAAGACCCAGAAAAATCGTTAGTCG